>JAYVTP010000017.1:0-4425 GCA_043788685.1 Pseudolysobacter sp.
ATCAGCCAGCCTTTGGCGGTCCAGTGCAAATTGAAAATGGCGACGACGTGTTCGTCGGGCGCGAGTGATTCCTGCAGATACGACATGTTCAGGCGGCCTGTGTCGTGTTCACCGGCAAACGCGGGAAACGTTCGGCAATATCGCTGCCGGTGAAATTGGCCACCCAGCCTTCCTTGTTGGTGAACAGGCGGATGGCGATGAAGTAGGGCGCCTCACTCATGTCGAACCAATGTGGTGTGCCATCGGGCACGCCGATCAGGTCGCCTTGCATGCACAAGATTTCGTAAACCTTGCCGGCAACATGCAAGGTGAATTGGCCTTGGCCGGCCACGAAAAAACGCACTTCATCTTCCGAATGCGTGTGTTCGTTGAGAAACTTCTGGCGCAAGGCAACACGATCCGGGTGATCCGGATTCAGGCTGATCACATCCACCGCCTGATAACCGTGGTCACGCTGCAACCGCTCGATATCGGCACGATACGCAGCGATGACTTTTTCCTGGCTGTCGCCCGGACGCACCGGCTCGCTCGCCTGCCAACGCTCGAAACGCACGTTAATCTGTGCGAGTTCGCGCGCCATCGCGGCGTGATCCTCGGTGTTCAATATCGTTGTATCGCCGCTACTGTCGTGATGGATGCGCAAACGGCTCATGGCTTCAATCTCCTCAGGTCCAGCTCGCACGCGAGCAGAAATTCGAATGCTTCGAGATGACGGCGCGTCTCTGCCATGTCGCGGCCCCAAGTGTAGATGCCGTGGCCGTCAATCAGATAACCGTGCAGCGGCGTGCCGCTATCGATGTAGGCATCGACGTGTTTTACCAGCGCTCGCATGTCCTGCGTGTTCGGAAACACCGGCAATATGATTACTGTTTCATGCGTCGACGTGCCACTGATCGCCTTGAGCAATTCCCAGCCTTCGAAGCGGATCGCACCGGCTTTGGCCCACAAGCGCGAAGCCACAGTCTGATTGTGCGAATGAGTGTGCAGCACCGCGCCAGCATCGGCGTAGCGTGCATAAATCTGCGTGTGCAGCAGTGTTTCCGCCGATGGCCGCGCGTCGGTATCGACCGCCTTGCCATGCAGATCGACGACCATCACACCATCCGCGCCGAGATTGCCCTTGTCGCGCCCGGAGATGGTAATTGCGGCGTGGGTTTCATCCAGCCGTACCGAAAAATTGCTGCTGGTCGCGGGCGTCCAGCCGCGCGCAGCGAGATCGCGGCCCGCATCGGCGATCTGCAGCGCTGCGTGCGCCAGTTGTCGCGCATCGTATTTTTTCAAACCATCGCTCACTTTAAGACGAATTGCATTCGCGCATGACTATAACGTATTCGATAGCGAGTTCGGAGTATGGTCTCGCGACATTTCACAGACATAAGCAAGCGTATAGTCAACTCTCGGAATACAGCACAAATCCCGCAACGATGTACGATGGAGGTCTCCAATGTCGAACTCAAGCCCGAACGCCACCCGGCGCCGTTTCCTGCAACTTGCGGCGATCGGTGTCGCCAGCACACCATTGCTCGGTTTTCTTGCCCAGCGCGATGCGCATGCCGATGACTTGCCGCACCTCGCGGAATCCGATGCCACCGCCACCGCGCTCGGCTACAAAGAAGATGCGAGCAAGGTCGACGCGGCGAAATATCCGACCTACAAACCCGGACTGAATTGCGTCGGCTGCCAGTTTTATCAGGGCAAGACGGGCGATGCATTCGCGCCGTGCCAATTGTTTCCGGGCAAGGCGGTTGCGAGCAAAGGCTGGTGCAGCGGTTTCAACGCGAAAAAAGCCTGATCAGTTTTGTTGATCGTCGCGGCGCGACAAGATGTTCGCGTCGGGGTGGTCGAGGTCGGGAATACGCTTCGCGAAAAATCGATTTTCCGAACCGGACGCATATACACTAAACCTGTTCGCCACGAGCCTGCATCTGACTTGCCAGCGCAATCGTAGCCAACAGAGGAAAACGTATATTGAAGATTCTGGTGCTCGGCGGCTACGGCAATTTCGGTGCCCGGATTTGCCGCGCCTTGGTATCGGATGTCTTGATCGATTTGCTGATCGCTGGGCGTGTGCAGTCGCGTGCAGAATCGTTTGCTGCAGAACTGGGCAGTGCAAAAGGCGTGGCCGTCGATTGCATGTCGCCGGAATTTCCCGATTTGCTGCGTCGTCTTGGTGTCGAGTTGGTAGTTCATACGGCCGGCCCTTTTCAGCAACAATCCTATGCTGTCGCCCAAGCCGCCGCCGCAGCCGGCGCGCATTACATCGATCTTGCCGATGGGCGTCGTTTCGTTTGTGATTTCCCAGCCGCGATGGATGTTGCCTTTCGCGATGTCGGACGCACGGCGATCAGTGGCGCTAGCACTGTGCCGGCCCTGTCTTCGGCGGCGGTCGAGCATTTGTGCAACGCATGGCAGCGCATCGACAGCATCGATATCTGCATCGCGCCTGCGCAAACTGCGCCACGAGGAAAAGCTACGCTCGCAGCGGTGCTTGGTTATTGCGGCGAACGCATTCGCGTCTGGGATGAGGGGCGCTGGCAGTTTCAGCGCGGATGGAGTCATCCGCAGCGGGTGCAATTCGCACGCCTGCGACCGCGCTTGGGTGCCTTGTGCGACATACCGGATCTCGAACTTTTCCCCGAGTATTTCCACACGACACAGCGCGTAATGTTCACGGCGGCTCTCGAAGTCGGCATCACTCAGCGCGCATTCGCGATGCTCGCCGCGCTGCGCTCAGCCGGGATCGTTCCACCCCTGACCAGGCTGGCGGGACTGTTGAATTTCACGGCGCGAGTATTTGATGGGCTCGGCTCATCGCTGGGCGGAATGGTGGTTCGCACCCGAGGCCTCGATTCGCTTGGGCGTACTGTGGCGCGAGCTTGGCATATCGCTGCCGACAACGATCACGGCCCGGAGATTCCATGCATGGCCGCCATTTTGCTGGCGCGGCGGCTGGCGTGTGGCGAAAAATTTCCGGCCGGAGCGCATACGTGCATGGGCCTCTTGAAACTCGATGAATTCGCGCCTGCGTTCGCGCGCTGGGGCATGCTCACGGATACTTTTGACGAACCATCCGATGCCGTCAGCCAAGCCGGTGCCTCGCTTGAGACACAACCAAGATGAGTACAATCGATGCGCGGAAAAATCTGCGCCTGCTGCGCTTGAGTCTGATCTTCATCTGGATCAGCACTGCGTTTGTCAGCGTGTGTGGATGGCATGGACAAGGTTTGCAACTGCTGCAGAACAGCGGCATCCACGACCCACAACTTGCATCTTTTCTGATTCTGGGCGGCGCAGCGCTCGACGCAACTTTGGGCTTGGCAATGTGGCTCAGACCATCGCGTGGTGTTTATCTCGCGGCATTGCTGGCAATGTCGGTCATGACGATTATCGCCACATCCCTTGCGCCCGCTTTATGGCTTGATCCGCTTGGGCCTCTGACGAAAAATATTTTGATCGCGGCTGTGCTGTACATACTCGCAAGCGATAGCGGCGAATGAACTGGTATGCAATCCTCAAGTTGATCCATATTTTATCCAGTGTCGTGCTGGTGGGCACGGGATTCGGTTCGGCTTATTTCATGTTTTTCGCCAACCGCAGTCGTGATCTCAGCGCACAAGGTGTTGTAGCGCGACTTGTGGTGCGCGCGGACTGGTGGTTTACCTCGCCGACCATCGTGATCCAGCCAGCCACCGGTTTGTTCATGGCGCACCTCGCGGGGGTCCCGTTGACTACACCGTGGTTGGCGATGGCGTTGATTCTTTTTATTGTTGCGGGCGCGTGTTGGCTTCCGGTGGTTTGGTTGCAGCTGCGCATGGCTGCCATGGCGCAAGAGGCCATTCGCCACGGCACCGAACTGCCGCAACGCTATTGGCGCTACGCGAGCTGGTGGCAACGTCTTGGTTATCCGGCTTTCGCCGCGGTGCTCATCATATTTTATCTGATGGTGGTAAAACCGCAGTTCTGATGAGATTTTCTTGATCGTAATTTTCACGACATTGGCTGATCGCCGCGCGAGCAACGCAATCTGGGCGATTGCTGACGTTTGCGCTTGACCGTGGTGTTTGTAGCCGCGACAGTAGCGCCATGGAAATCATTTTTATTGCCGTATGAATGCGCTGCTGGAGCTGACCCCGCTCAGCGGATTCTTGCTGGGCCTGCTGGTGGGGATGTTGCTCGCTGGCGCCCTGTTGTTGTGGCGCTTGACGTATCGCGTGGAGCACGCGCGCGCGGAAGGTGGCGCTGCGCGCGATGCCGAAATCGCGCAACTCGAAACCGAGCGCGATGGTTTGCGCACCGCGCAATCCTTGCTGGCTGCCGAGCGCGAAAAGCTGCAACGCATCACCGAGCAGGATGAAATCACCGTGCGCACGCTGATCGATGAGCGTGCAACGCTGAAGGCGCGTCTCGAACGATTGCCGCAGTTGA
>JAYVTP010000018.1:0-5207 GCA_043788685.1 Pseudolysobacter sp.
GGCGTGCCGTGAATCATCGCGACCAGTCCGCCGAATTTCGGATGCACTTCGAGTTGCCATTCTCCAAGCAAAAAATCGAACTGGGCTGTCTCGCTCGACATGGCAGCTATGTCTGAATTTGTCGCGACAAGTGTCGCATCTGCAGCGGGTTGCGCGAACGCGACGATCGGACAGGTTAGAAACAATACAAGCAAGAATCCGCAAAAACGATTCATCGAAAACTCCGTTGGGTAGTGGCGATAACGAAACCAAGCATGCCATCGGGAATCTTCGCCAACCGCGACTTTCGCCGAATGGTCGGCTGGCATCGTTGAACGGCAGCGCCGCAAATTTTCATCGGCCGGAATTCGCCGAACGGTCGAATGGCGTGGTCGAACCGTGATCCGCTGGCTGCCAATGCAAACTACAGTGGACGCATACTTTCCACTGCATCGGAGCGCATTCGTGACGCCATCTTCAAACATCGATTCTGCCGCGACAGCGCTGATCAGCTTGCGTGATATTCGTAAAACCTATCCGAGTCCGGCGGGTGCATTCGTGGCACTCGCCGATATCAATCTCGTGATTCAGCGTGGCGAGTTCGTCGCCATCGTCGGGCAATCCGGCAGCGGCAAATCGACGCTGCTGAATCTGCTCGCCGGCATCGATCATCCGAGCAGCGGCGAGATTGTGATCGACGGCCACGCGCTACACTCGCTTTCGGAAAAAGCATTGTCGCTATGGCGCGGACGTTCCGTCGGCATCGTGTTTCAGTTCTTTCAATTGCTGCCGACTTTGACCGCCGCGGAGAACGTGATGTTGCCAATGGATTTCGTTAACTGCTGGCCAAAAAATGAGCGCCGTGGGCGGGCATTGGCGCTGCTTGATCGACTCGGCGTGGTCGATCAAGCCGACAAACTTCCTTCCGCACTTTCCGGCGGACAGCAGCAACGCGTTGCCGTGGCGCGCGCACTGGCGAACGAACCCGCGATCCTGCTCGCCGACGAACCGACCGGCAATCTCGATTCGCGCACCTCGCAAAGTTTGCTCGCGTTGCTGGTCGATCTTGTCCACGACGGTCAGACCGTGGTGATGGTAACGCACGAACACGCGGCGATGCGCCATGCGACGCGCACGATTACTTTGATCGATGGTCGTATCGTCGAGAACGAATCGGTCTGCACGGAGGCGGTCCATGTTTAGTCCGCGCTGGCACAAGATGCGACGCGACGCGTGGCTGCACAAGTCGCGAAGTTTGCTGGTGGTGCTCGCCATCGCCAGCGGCATGATCGCCGCGGGTGCGCTGCTCGATACCTGGGCGTTGGTACAGCACGTGACTGCCAGCAGCTATCTCGGCAGCCATCCGGTGTCCGCGACGTTGCGCGTTGATGCGCTCAATCCCATATTGCTGGCGCAAGTGCGCGCGCTGCCGACCATCGCAGCCGCGCGCAGCCGCCGCACGGTATATGCAAACGTCGACACACATGGCACGCGCTTGACCGCCGCACTTTTTGCGCTGGATGAGTTCGATACGCTGAATATCGGCAAGATCGAATCTGAGCGTGGCAGCTGGCCGCCGCGCGATGGCGAGATCGTGATCGAAAAATCCGCGCTGGAATTTTCCGGCGCAGCGCTCGATGGCACGATCACGCTGCAATTCGGAAAATCGCCAGCGCGCGTGCTCACGGTCAGCGGCATTGCACATGATGTCAGCCTGCCGCCGGGATGGATGGATCATGTCGTTTACGGATTTGTCACGCCGGCGACACTCGCCATGCTCGGTGCGCCCTCCGCACTCGACGAAATCCAGATCGTCGTTCGTGACACCACGGCTGATCGTGATGCCGTACGTCGCATCGCCCACGATGTCAAAGCGCTGATCGAACGTGACGGAAAACATGTTGTCGCGATCGATGTGCCGGTGCCCCGCGAACACGCTCACGCCGCGCAAATGAATTCGCTGATGCTCACGCAAGGCGCCTTCGGCTTGCTCACATTGCTGGTGTGCAGTTTTCTGATCGTCAACCTGATCACGGCGATGCTCACGGGGCAGACGCGCGAGATCGGCGTGATGAAATCGCTCGGCGCGCGCGCCAGCCAGATCGCGCTTATGTACTTGGGCTTCGCTTTTTTACTCGGCTTGCTAGCCTCGGCGATTGCGCTGCCGGTGGCAATGCTCATTGCGCGCCCGTACGCCGCGCTGAATGCGAGCATGCTGAATTTTTCGATCGACGGTTATGCGATTCCGTGGTGGGCGATTGCCGCGCAGCTTGCAGTCGGTTGCCTGCTGCCGGTGATTGCGGCGATATTTCCGGTGCGGCGCGCTTGCCGTTTGTCGGTCAATGCGGCGTTGCGCGATGCGGGCATCGCGGCCGATGCCGGGACGTCGTACGTGCGGTATCGGATCACGATTCCCGGCATCGGCCGACCGTTGCTGTTGTCGATCGGCAACGCATTTCGCCGCCGTCAGCGATTGCTGCTGACCTTGCTCGTGCTCGCCGCGGGCGGCGCGGTTTTTCTCGGTGCGGGAAATTTACGCATCGCCGTGCGTGCATCGGTGGATCTGCTTTTTTCGAGTCAACATTACGACGTGGTTTTACGTCTGGCCAAGGCACATCCCGCTGCACAAATCGAGGCTGCGGCGGCAACCGTCAGCGGCGTGGCGCGGGTAGAGGCGTGGGCCAGCGACAATGTCAGCGTCGCGCATGCGGACGGCACGTCAGGCAACAGTTTTACGCTGATCGGGCTGCCCCCCGATTCGGCGATGATCGCGCCGATCATTCTGGGCGGTCGTGGCTTGAACGTCAGCGACGGTAATGCGTTGGTGATCAGCCGCAACGTATTGCGCGATGAACCGACACTTTTGCCTGGCACAAACGTCACGCTGCTGATCGCGGGTCAGCCGATCGAGTTCAGCATCATCGGCTCGGTCGATGCCGGTCCGCAGAAGATCGCCTACATGCCGCGCGCCGCACTCGATGCGCTGCATGGCGGTGATCTTTCAAGCGTGCTCGTGGTGGCGAGCAAAGCGGCCGACGCATCTTCGGAACTCGACTTGATCATGCACTTGCGCGGCGAACTCGAACGGATCGGCATGCCCGTGGCGACTAGCCAGTTGCTGAGCGAGACGCGTCGCGGCGTGGAAGATCATCTGCTTATGGTGGTGGATTTTCTCGGGCTCATGGCGTGGGTGATGATCGCGGTGGGTGCGATGGGACTGGCGAGCACGATGAGTCTGGCCGTGCTCGAACGCACGCGCGAGATTGGTGTGTTGCGCGCGATCGGCGCGCGGCACGGGGCGATCCTGCGCATGGTGCAAATCGAGGGATTGGTGATTGCGCTGCTCGGCTGGCTGGTGTCGATTCCGCTGTCGATGCCGATGAGCGCGCTGCTCGCCGATGCGTTCGGGCGCGTCATGTTCACCACGCCGATTCGTTGGATGCCGGATGCGCGCAACGTACTGGTCTGGTTGCTGATGGTCGTTGTCGTATCGCTGATCGCGTGCACGTGGCCATCGTTGCGCGCAACACGAATTCCGACCGTGAAGGCACTCAGCTACGAATGATCAGGTTTTTTTTTGACTTCGACGCGCAAATCACCAAGACCAATAGGATAAAGCCGAAGATTCGCAGACAACACGCGAAAAAAAAGCACCGGGTCCGTTGGAGGGAACCCGATGCCTCGATCTTTCTACTGCCCCGTTGCCTGTGGCAACATTTACCTTCCTTGATAAACATTTCGGTCCGAGAACGCGGCGCTCACGCGCGGCTTGACTGGAGATGGAGGGGAAATCCATGCTCGGTGTAGTTGTTGCGAATCTCGTGCCAAGCGCCGCAATGACGTAATTTGTATATAGCATCTACGTTTTTGCGGGTATCAATCGTTCGCCTGTGCCATGCAGATAACAAGGCGAGCGGTTATCAGAATGGAAATTGCACGATGTTGTGGTTGTTTTTGGCAATTGTTCGAGCCCCACCGTTTTTATAATCTTTTTCGATGTGTTTGGGTATGCCACGAAGATTTCTGTGGCAGCAAAATATCCTTGAAGTCTTGCGTTGCAGACATAGTTGCAGGCACGTCGATTTATTCCATCGTGCAGGCGGCACGAACAAATCTTCCGACCTTGCAAATCAACCGATGTATGAAAACAAAAATTCAATTCAGATCAATGGATTGAAATGGCCACCGAACTGGCATGCGTCTTGGATAGGTGTCTGAGCACAGTTCAATCGGGGAAGAAAAAAAGTATAGTCCACTCCCCGAAACTCGCGTCACAGCGTGTGAATTTTTACAGCTCAATCTGGCCCATCACTCAGGAGAAATACCCATGAAACGATCACATCTAAACATGTTGCTTGGCGGTCTGACGCTTGCCTCGATTGGATCGTTCTCGTCGCAGGCACAAGCAGCCAGCGCGGAACTCGATTGCAAGCTGCGCTTCTCGCTTTCGACATGGTCGGTCATCTACAAGCACAGTGAAGGTACGGGTGTCGTGACTTGCAAAAACGGCGCGTCGATGCCGGTAAAAATCGAAGCCAAGGGTATTGGCCTGACCGCCGGCAAGTCGCGCATTGACAACGGCACCGGTCGCTTCACCGATGTGCGCGCAATTGCTGATGTCCTCGGCAAATATGCGCAGGGCGAAGCGCATGCCGGTGTGGTCAAGTCCGGTAGTGCGCAGGTGCTGACCAAGGGTACCGTGTCACTGGCGCTTGCTGGCGCAGGTGAAGGCGTCGACATCGGTATCGACGTTGGTGAATTCAACTTGATGCCTGCCAAGTAATCACGATCGATCATCCCCTGATGCCGCGGCGTACTTATGCGCCGCGGCATTATTCGTGGTGGATATTGTTGCGCTGATGAGTTTGCGAAGTCGCGCTGGTTCGTCAAGGTGTAAGCTGTTTTGATGTCGATACGTCGGGAGAATCCAATGCATTCGTACACTCGATCCTTGCCCGGATATAGCCGTCGTGGCCGATAGTATCATCGCCCCATCGGCGGCTGAGCAGCCATCGTTGATCGAGGCAGCAGTAGCGTTGGCAATCGCCGAGAACGCTGTTGAAAACGAGCGCCCGAATGATGTAGCAAAGACTACAATCCATCCGCGCTCGGGCTTGCGTACACTCAAGCGTGCCGTTTTGGCGATCCTGGTTCTGCTGACCATGGGGGTCTGTTATCTGGCCCAGGAAGTTCTGATCCCGGTGATTCTGGCGCTGCTGGTTTCGCTG
>JAYVTP010000019.1:0-1963 GCA_043788685.1 Pseudolysobacter sp.
TACGAATGGATGGCATCCGGCTATCGGCGTTTCCTGCCCGGCGCACTCAAGCAACCATTGCTGGTGCTCGGATTCGCCGCGGCGATGTTCGGTGTGGCCGTGCTGTTGCTGCCGACCCTCGGCATGGATCTCATTCCGCAACTGGCACAGGGGCGTTTCGAAATGGTGGTCAAGTTGCCGCCCGGTACGCCGCTCGCCGAAACCGATGCGCTGGTGCGCGAGCTGCAGCTCAAGAACGTCCGCGATCCGAATATCAAATCGATTTACGGCGTCAGCGGCACGGGTACACGGCTGGATGCCAACCCGACCGATTCCGGCGAAAACATCGGTCGTCTGCTGGTGACGTTGAAGCCCGATGTCGGCGAGCAGGGCGAGCGTGCGGCGATGGACGGCTTGCGCAAAACCATGGCGACGCACGCTGGCGTCGAGGTGAAGTTCTCGCGTCCGGCGTTGTTCAGCCTCGCCACGCCGCTGGAAATCGAGATTCGCGGTTATGACCTGTCCGCGCTCGAAAAGGCCGGCCACAAACTCACCCAGTTGCTCACCGATTCGTCACGTTTTGCCGACGTCAAATCCACCGTCGAAGGCGGTTATCCCGAAGTACAAATTCACTTCGACCAGGATCGCGCCGCCGCGCTAGGCCTCACCGCCAAGCAGATCGCCGATCAAGTCGTGAACAAGGTCAAGGGTTCAGTTGCGACACGCTACAGCTTCCGCGATCGCAAGATCGACGTACTTGTGCGCAATCGTCAGGACAATCGTGGTTCGGTCGCTGACATCAAGAATTTGATCGTGAATGTCGGCATCGACAAACTCGTGCGGCTGGATGCCGTCGCCGATATCGTATCCACCGTCGGCCCTAGCGAAATTCATCGCATCACCCAGGAGCGTGTCGCGATCATCTCGGCCAACCTGCAATACGGCGATCTCGGCACGGCGGTCAAGGAAGTACAAAGTTTGCTCGCGGCTAATCCACTCGCAGCCGGTGTCAGCATTCATATCGGCGGCCAGAGCGAAGAACTCGATGCATCGGTAAATTCGCTGATCTTTGCGTTGTCGCTGGCGATTTTCCTGGTCTATCTGGTGATGGCCTCGCAGTTCGAATCGCTACTGCATCCGTTCGTCATCATGTTTTCGATTCCGCTGGCCTTGGTCGGGGCTGTGCTCGCGCTGAAAATCACGCACACGCCGCTCAGCGTGGTCGTGTTTATCGGCCTGATCATGCTGGCCGGTATTGTCGTCAAGAACGCGATCATCCTGATCGATCGCGTCAATCAGCTGCGCGAATCGGGCACGGAAAAAGTGCAGGCGATCATGCTCGCGGCGGAATCGCGCCTGCGTCCGATCACGATGACGACGATGTGTACCTTGCTCGGATTTTTGCCGCTGGCGATCAGCACCGGTGATGGCTCGGAAGTGCGTGCGCCGATGGCGATTGCGGTGATGGGCGGACTGGCGGTATCGACGCTGCTCACCTTGGTTGTGATCCCAGTGTTGTACAACCTGCTCGATCGCAAGCCGGATGCGCTGTACCAGGAACGCGGCCAGCGCCGCGAGTCGAACATCGCGCAGGGTGATCACGATTCCGGCCCGGCGGTGATCGAAGGAGCCGTGTAATGACCCTCGCCGAACTCAGCCTGAAACGGCCCGTCACCGTCATCATGTTTTTTGTGTCGATGGTGGTGATCGGGCTGATCGCGGCGGTGCGCCTGCCGCTGGAATTGTTCCCCGATATCGACATCCCGTTCATGGCGGTCAACCTGCCATATCCGAACTCCACGCCGGAAGAGGTCGAGCGCGAAATCACACGTCCGGTGGAAGAAGCACTGTCGACCTTGGCCGGAATTCAGCGCATGAATTCCACCTCGCGCGCGGATGGCACGGATATTTTTCTGCAGTTCAAATGGGGGCAGGATGTCACGATCAAGGCGGTCGAGGCGCGCGAAAAAATCGATGCGGTTCG
>JAYVTP010000020.1:0-2373 GCA_043788685.1 Pseudolysobacter sp.
TTGGACGTTTGCGCTGGTCTATCACTTGCTCAACGGATTACGCCATCTCGGTTGGGATGCGGGTTGGGGGCTGGATATTCCGCGCGCCTATGCCACCGGCTGGATCGTGGTTTTTCTTTCGTTCGTCTTGACCGGTGCGATCAGCGCTTTTGTACTGCTCAGCAAGGGTGGTGCCGCATGAGTTCGCATCTGCGTGATCCGCTCGCCGAAGCGCGAGGCCTGGGTTCGGCCAAAGACGGCGTCAAGCATTGGTGGATGCAGCGCCTCACCGCGATTGCGCTTTTGCCGCTGGCGATCTGGATTCTGATTTCGCTGCTGTGCCTGTTGCACGCCGATTACGCCACCGCGCGGCATTTTGTCGCAGAACCATTGCATGCGGTGTTGATAGTCGCATTTATTAGTGCGATGTTTTGGCATGCCCAGCTCGGCCTGCAGGTGGTGATCGAGGATTATGTGCACACACGTTGGCTTGAGCTTTCATCGACGCTCGCGGTGAAATTTTTGTGCCTGCTTGGTGCGCTTGCAAGTACGCTGGCCGTCGTTCGCATATCTTTGGGAAACTGATCGATGGAAGCCTATAAAATCCAGCAACACAAGTTTGATGTGATCGTGGTCGGGGCCGGCGGCGCGGGTTTGCGCGCGACGATGGGCATGGCCGCGAAAGGTTTGAGCACAGCCTGCATCAGCAAGGTTTTCCCAACGCGTTCGCATACGGTCGCGGCACAGGGCGGCATGTCGGCCGCGCTGGGCAACATGGGCGAAGACGACTGGCGTTTCCATTTCTACGACACCATCAAGGGATCGGACTGGCTCGGCGACCAGGACGCGATCGAATACATGTGTCGCGAAGCGATTCCGTCGGTGATCGAACTCGAACACTTCGGTGTACCGTTTTCGCGTACCGAAGACGGCAAGATTTATCAGCGTCCGTTCGGCGGTATGACTACGCACTACGGCAAGGGCACGGCACAACGCACCTGCGCCGCGGCGGATCGTACCGGCCACGCCATCCTGCACACGCTCTATCAGCAATCACTCGCCAATGACGCGAAATTCTTCATCGAATATTTTGCGCTCGACCTGATTTTCGATAACGAAGGTACATGTCGCGGTGTCCTCGCGATGGATATGGCCGAAGGCACGATGCATCTGTTCCGCGGCCACGCCGTGGTACTCGCTACCGGCGGTTATGGACGCGCCTATTTCTCGGCAACATCCGCACACACTTGCACCGGTGATGGCGGAGGCATGGTATTGCGTGCCGGCCTGCCGTTGCAGGACATGGAGTTCGTGCAATTCCATCCGACCGGCATTTATGGCGCAGGTTGCCTGATCACCGAAGGCGTGCGCGGCGAGGGCGGTTATCTGACCAACTCGAAGGGCGAGCGTTTCATGGAACGTTATGCGCCGAATGCGAAAGATCTCGCATCGCGCGACGTCGTCAGCCGCGCGATGACTGTGGAAATCCGCGAAGGCCGCGGCGTGGGCGAACATCAGGATCATATCCACCTGAACCTCATGCATCTCGGCCCCGAAGTGATCCACGAAAAACTGCCGGGCATTGCCGAGAGCGCGCGCATTTTTGCGGGTGTCGACGTGACGAAACAACCGATTCCGGTGCTGCCAACCGTGCACTACAACATGGGCGGCATCCCGACCAATTATCATGGCGAAGTCGTGCGCAAAGTCGGCGACAATCCGGATTCGGTAGTGCCGGGATTATTCTCGATTGGCGAAGCGGCGTGTGTATCGGTGCATGGCGCGAATCGGCTCGGTTCGAACTCGCTGCTTGACCTGATCGTGTTCGGTCGTTCCGCGGCGATTCGCGCTGCAGAGTTGATCAAGCCCGGCAGCATGCACAAAGAGCTGCCGGCTAGTATTTGCGATGCGGCGCTCGGCAATTTCGACAAGTTGCGCAACGCTCGCGGCAGCACGCCGACGGCGGAGATCCGTCTCAACATGCAACGCATCATGCAGCAGGATGCCGCGGTTTTCCGCACCGGCGAAACGTTGAAAGAAGGTTGCCAGAAAATCAGTGCGGCCTACGATTCGTTCGCCGATGTGGGCGTGAGCGATCGTTCGCTGGTGTGGAATTCTGATCTGATCGAAACGCTGGAGCTGCAGAACCTGCTCGGCCAGGCGGTGGCGACCATGTACTCGGCCGAGAATCGTCTGGAAAGCCGCGGCGCGCATGCGCGCGAGGATTTCCAGGATCGCAACGATGTCGACTGGCAGAAACACACGCTGGTGAACGTCGATGCGCAAGGCAAAGCCAGCTTCGATTACCGCCCGGTGCACATGTATACGCAGACCAGCGATGTCGAAGTCGTGCCGCCCAAAGCACGCACGTATTGAGCGACGATTACCGCGTCA
>JAYVTP010000021.1:0-2525 GCA_043788685.1 Pseudolysobacter sp.
TTCTGGGTGAATGGCGGCAGCGGCAACGGTCAGCTACTCACGCTGTTCCTGACGCGTGGTGGCGTGACGGTCGGTTCGTTCGATATCGGCAGCAATACCAGCGGCGGCATCGTCGCCAACGCCTGGCATCAGACCACGATCAATTTCGATGCAGCGCATCTCACGTACGGCGCCTTCGACGGTTTTACATTGCAGTCGAACAACAGCGTGAGTCCGACGCAACCAACCGTGTATTTCGATGACTTCGTCTGCAATCAGCGCAGCACCGCCATAGCGGTCGGCGCGACAGTAAACGTGGCAGTAGATACCAGCATCGAAGTGCGTGCGATCAATCCGTTGATCTTCGGCGTCAGCGCTGGCAATGCGGCGCGTAATCAGCAGATGGGCTACACCTTGCAGCGCTGGGGCGGCAATTCCGTCACACGCTACAACTGGCAGGCGATTTCGCATAATTCCGCGAGCGATTATTTTTACATCAACTACAACTCGACCCAGACCGATAGCGCCGATACTTTCATCAGCGCCACGCACAGCGCGGGTGCGCAAGCCCTGCTGACGATTCCAACGATAGGCTGGACACCGGACAGCGCGGGCAAAGTCGGCTGGGGTTATTCGGTGGCCAAATACGGCGCGCAACACGCTACCGAATATACCCAGAGCGGCAACCAGCCCTGGGCCAATGCCGACGCCGGCAACGGCGAGTGTGATACCGGCAGCAACAGCACCGGCCATTGCGTCGGCGGAGTGATCGTCAACAACGATCCGCTCGATACCTCGAAGGCGGTAACACCGGCTTTCGAGGCCGCATGGATAGCGCATCTACAATCGACTTTCGGCGCGGCGGCGGCCGGCGGTGTGAAATATTACGCGCTCGACAACGAGCCGATGCTGTGGAATTCAACGCATCGCGATGTGCATTCGGCCGCGCCCAGCTACGACGAAATCTGGCAGAAGGCGCAGTTGTACGGCGCCGCAATCAAGACGCAGGATGCCAATGCGATCATCACCGGGCCGGTCACCTGGGGCTGGTGCGATGTGTGGAGTTCGGCGGCGGATTCGGCGCTCGGAAACTGCTACGGCGGACCCGATCAGAACGCACACAGCGGCACGCCGTTCGTGCAGTGGTATCTGCAACAGGTTTGCACCCATCCACTCGCCAGCGGCAAACGTTTGGTCGATGTACTCGATCTGCATTATTACCCGCAAGCCGATCCAGGCGAGGACGATACACCCAGCGGCGCCGCGCTGCGTCTGCGCTCGCTGAAGGAACTCTACAATCCAGCGTGGGTTTCCGATTCGTGGATCGGCGGCACGGCGCAACCGATACCGAATTTCATTCCGCGCATGCGCAGCTGGATTCCCACCGCGTGCGCCGACATCGGCATCGCCATCACCGAATACAACTGGGGGCCGGACGACACCGACAGCGGTGCCGTGGCGCAAGCCGAAGCACTCGCCATCTTTGCGCGCGAAGGCGTCAGCATGGCCGCGCGCTGGGTCGCGCCCGTGGCGAACAGCAAGGTCGAGCGCGGTTTCCAGATTTTCCTCAATTACGATGGCGCCGGCAGCAAGGTCAGCGGCAACAGCGTGCACGCAATTTCATCGAGCATCGACCAGATCGGCAGTTATGCGTTCCGCCTGACCGGCCAGCGTCTGATGATATTGCTGACCAACAAGGATAGTGTGGCGCATCCCGTAAGTCTGACCTTGCAGCAACCGGCTTTCGGTGCCTGGAAACTCTACGGCTTCGATTCGTTGAACGCAATTGCCGCCCAGCCAGGCGGTATCGTCAACGGCACCAGCCTGAACTTGAGCGCGCTGTCGGCGATGTCCGCGAGCTTGCTTGTTTTACCGGACAGCGATTCGATTTTTGCGAACGGCTTCGAGTCGCACTAGCGCGGAATCGTCAGCGCACTTCGCCGTGACGGCAAAAAAAAAGTGAATGTCCCGACTTGACGATAGTCTCTGAAGAGAGAAGCAATGATACGAGCGGTGTTTGTATTGGCATTCACAATTTCATCGGGCGCGTGCGCGACCAATTTGTCTCGACCAAACACGCAAAGCCAGGATCAGTTTGCAGAAGAAAACCAGAGGCGCGAGGAAGCAGCGAAATCCATGACGGATGCGTACTCCGAACAACAAACATGCTGGAAGGCGTGGGCGATGCTTCTACATGAATGGCGTGCCAATGGTGGCGGAATAGAGGACTCCATCGTGGCCGCGCGCGAACAGATTGCGGGGGATAAAAAGTCTAGGTTTGCGCAGATCGTTCGCGCGGTATGGGCGTCTCAGACAGCGGTTCGCGCCGATCAATCTTTACCTATTGGCGCAGGTTCAATCAGCGATGACGAATTCCGACGTGTGTTCAAAAATTCAGACTCTGCAGCCAAATTTGTCCAGCCAGCAAAGTGCCAGACATTTATCTGGATCGACGATTTACTCTGGGAGGAAGTATTGAAAAGAGAAAACGAGAAGGTGACAGTGCGAAGGCTGCGAGAAACGCCAGCAAGCATGGAGTGGCTGGG
>JAYVTP010000022.1:0-1907 GCA_043788685.1 Pseudolysobacter sp.
ACACCCACTCGACGCCGCTCATCCATGCCCGACTCTCCCGCTCCGCTGCCCGCCGCGGCACTCGCCGATGCACTGCAACTCGCCCTCGCCCAGCTCAACCAGATTGTGCTCGGCAAGCCACGCCAGGTACGGCTCGCATTGGCTTGCATGCTCGCTGGCGGTCATCTGTTGATCGAAGATATGCCCGGTGTCGGCAAGACCACGCTGGCGCATGCGCTCGCGGCCACGCTCGACTTGAGCTTCCAGCGCGTGCAGTTCACCAGCGATCTGCTGCCGTCGGACATCATCGGCGTCAGCGTCTACGAACGCGAACGCACCGAATTCGTATTTCATCCCGGCCCGCTGTTTGCCCAGCTCGTGCTGGCCGATGAAATCAATCGCGCCACGCCGAAAACCCAAAGCGCCTTGCTCGAAGCGATGGCCGAAGAACAAGTCACCGTCGATGGCGCCACGCATCCGCTGCCGGCGCCGTTTTTTGTGGTGGCAACGCAAAATCCGCTCGATCTGGCCGGCACTTATCCGCTACCCGATTCGCAGCTCGACCGTTTCATGCTGCGCATCAGCCTGGATTATCCGAATGCGCAAGCCGAGCGCGAGCTGCTGACGGGAACCGATCGGCGCATCCTGATCGGCAGCTCGAAACCGTGCATCAGCGCGGCGCAAATTCTTGAGTTGCGCGGCGCGGTGACAAAAATCGTGACCACGCCAGCGCTGATCGATTACGTGCAGGCATTACTCGCCGCGAGTCGCAGTCATGCCGATATCCGCGTCGGTCTCTCGCCGCGCGCCGGCCTCGCGCTGCTCGCCGCGGCGCGCGCGTATGCATTGCTCGAAGCACGCGCGTACTGCATTCCCGAGGACTTGCAGGCGGTGTTCGTCGAGATTGCCGCGCATCGTCTGATCCCCGCGCCAACCTCCAGCCGTGCGTGTGATTCGATCGCCCGCGAACTGCTGGCACAGGTGCCGGTGCGCTGAGGCGGCATGAATCGCCGCGAACATACCGCGACCGGCGCCAGCACCACGCGTGAACGTCTGCTGCGAGTCGCCGAGAAACGTCTGCCCGCGTTGACGCGTCTGCGTCAGGCGGAAACCTTGCCGATTCGTCTGCATCGTCATCGCATCTACGTGCTGCCGACACGCTACGGGCTGGCATTTGCATTGATGTTGTTTGTGATGTTGATGGCTGCGCTGAACTACGGCAACAATCCCGCGCTGTTGCTGACCAGTCTGCTCGGTGCGGCGCTGCTGAGCAGTGTATTTCGCGCCGTGCGCAATCTCGATCAGGTCGAATTGCACAGCGTGCAAGTAGCACCCGTACACGCTGGCGAAGCGATGACTTTCACGCTGAACTTCACCACTCCGCAGCGTGCGCACTACGGCCTGTGCCTGAGCGGCACGTTCGGTACAACTTCATTCGATCTATTGCCGCAACAGGAAAATCGCATCAGCGTGGAACTCGCTACCGAACGCCGCGGCTGGCTGGCGCCGGGGCGGTTGCAGATTTCCACCGACTATCCGTTCGGGCTGTTTCGGCCGTGGAGTTACCTGAATCCACAACTGCGTTTTCTGGTGTATCCGCAGCTTGAATTACATGCGCCGGGTTTTCCGCTGGCTACGCGCGCCGAAGGTCAGCGCGCGATGCGTGGTGCGGACGACGAGTTCGCCAATCTGCGCGATTATCGCCACGCCGATGCGCAACGCCTGATCGCGTGGAAAGCCAGCGCGCGACATGATCGATTACTCGTGCGCGAGCTCGAACGCCGCCAAGGTATCGAGCTGCTTTTCGATTGGGCACAACTACCCGAACTCAGTCACGAAACACGTATTTCGCGTCTTGCCGCGTGGGTCAACAAAGCGGCCGTCGCGGGAATGCGCTACGAACTGATATTGCCGCAGCAACGCCTCGC
>JAYVTP010000023.1:0-36190 GCA_043788685.1 Pseudolysobacter sp.
CACTCGGCCACACCACGCCGCTGCAAGCGCTGCGCGCCTGGCGCAAGGATCGCCCTGAGCTGTTTGTCAGACATGTCAAGAATCAGACGGGACTAGACACGTAGGTAGTAAGTGGAATAAATTGGGCGAGCTATGCCAGTGATTCGGAGCTCTTTGCAGCGCATCAGTTTTCCCCCTCCCACTTGCAACTCTGCCCCTTGTTCTGCTGCTTCAACCAAGCATACAACGGCGCGAAATAATCGATGATCGCGCTCGCATCCATCTGCTCGGAGCCGGTGAGTTCCTTGAGGGTTTTCTGCCACGGTTGGCTCGCGCCTTTTTGCAGCATCGCCCAGTATTTGTCGCCGGCGACCTTGCTGCCGTAGATCGAGCAATCGGCGAGTACGCCTTTTTGTCCGGCGGCTTGGCACAGCGCGCGCTGGAACTGGAACTGCAGGATGTTCGCCATGAAATAGCGCATGTACGGTGTATTGCTGGCAACGTGATATTTCGCGCCCGGATCGAAATCTTCCTCGCTGCGCGGAATGCTCGACGACACGCCTTGGTATTTCTGCTTGAGCTTCCACCACGCCGCGTTGTAATCGCCCGGCTTGATCGAACCATCGAACACACCCCAGCGCCATTCGTCGATCATCTTGCCGAACGGCAGGAAAACGATCTTCTCCAGTGCGAGTTTCATCTGCGCATTCAGCAGCGCTTTTTTATCCTGCGTGACTGCGCCGGTCAGGCCGATCGTGTGCAGGTACGCGGGTGTTAGCGATAGCTGGACGGTGTCACCGATCGCCTCGTGGAAACCGTCGTTGGCGCCGTTCTGGAACAGCTCGGGTTGGCCGTTGTAGGCGAGGAAATAATAGATGTGGCCCATCTCGTGATAGACCGTGCGGAAATTTTCCTCGGTCGGATTGATGCACATCTTGATGCGCACATCGCCGGCCTGATCGAGATCCCACGCGCTGGCGTGACACACCACGTCGCGATCGCGTGGACGTGTGAACTGCGATTTTTCGTAGAACGATGCGGGCAGGGCGGGGAAACCGATCGAGCGATAAAAATCCTCGGCGCGGTGCACGATCTTCGGCGCGTCGTAGTTCTGCGCGACCAGCGCGGCATCGACATCGAGACTGCCGGCATCCTTGTACGGCTGCAGTAGCGGATACAACGCCGCCCAATTCTGCGCCCACATATTGCCGGTGACATGCGCGGGAATGGTGCCGTCCTTCGGCATGCGATCGCCGTATTCGGCCTTGAGCTTGCCGCGCGCGTAGCACTGCAACTGCTCGTACAGCGGACGCACCTGGCCCCACAGCCGATCCGTCTCGGGCTTGAACGCGGCAGGCGGCATATCGTAACCGGCGCGCCACAGTTCGCCGACATTGCCGTAACCGAGATCATGCGCGCCGTCGTTGAGCAACTCGGCGAAACGCACATAATCCTTGCGCATGATTCGGCTGGTGTGATGCCAGCCTGCCCACGCTTCGAGATCGGCGTTCCAGTCGCGATTGCTCGCGAGCAACTTCGACAGATCATCGAGATTGCGGCACGTCGCCGGATCTTTTTCGTCGCTGCAGAATTTGCCCGCGCCGTATTCGCCGTCGAGTCGCGATGCGATTTCGGTGAGTTCCTTGAGCTTCGCAGGATCTTTCGGCGCGGGCATGGCGGTAGACAATTTCAGCAGCTCAATGCTGCGTTTGCTCGCTGCGCTGATGCCCGGCACATTGGCATAGGCCTTGGATTTTTCGACGTCTGCCGAAAGCTTGGCGAGACTGCGCTCGTTGCTGCGCGACACCAGCAATTGCGTATCGCCGTTGATATAGGTTTCGGCGATCCACTGTGCGGCGGTGGCCTCGGGATAATCGGCCTTGTATTGCTTGTTGAGCGCGGCGACAAACGCATCCGCACCGGCTGCCGTTGCGGTGATGTTGTCATTGTCCGCGGCAATGGCGCATGGCGCGGCGCACAGCGCGAGGACGATGGCGAGCGAGATGCTGGCAGTTTTCACGAGATTCCCCTGCTGAGTGAGGCAAGCAGGCTAATCGCCGCGATTGTCACACGCAAACACAGCGCAACATTTCGCCAGGGCGAAACGAGCACATTGTGTCTTCCGAAGCTACATCAGCAACGCCTCAAGCCTTTCGCTGACTCGGCGCATTGCATCTCCGACCGCAATCAGTTCTTCCGGGCTGTCCATCTCCGTCATCGCACGCACCACGCCGGCCTGCACGACAGCAGTTTTTTTCGCCATGGCCTCGCCTTTTGCCGTGAGGCGCAGGCGTCGTGCGCGTGCATCGGCTGGGTCGGGTTCGCGCTTGACCCAGCCGCGTTTTTCGAGCTGGCCGACCAGGCTGCTGATATGACTTTTCGCGGTGAAACAGCGTTGCGCCAGAACTTGCTGGCTGATACCCGGATCGCGCAACAAATTGGCGAGGATCTCGTGATCGGGCGTGCGTATGCCGATCGCGGCGAGATTCTGCGTCATCACCGCATCGCACAGGTGATAGGCGCGCACCACGGCGAGCCACGATCGAATCGCAGCGCGGGAGGTTTCGTCGGTCGTCTTGGTCATCTTGTAATTGGTTCGGAAACGAACTATATTGTTCGAAAGCGAACCAATACTACGCCAATGAATCTATACCTGCGATTGCTCTGGACCCTGTGGCGCGCATCGCGTCTGCCGAAGCTGCAGATCGGCGACTGGATCGAGCGCCGCCAGCGCGTTTTGCCGAACGATCTGGACATCAACCTGCATATGAACAACGGTCGTTATCTCACCGTGGTCGACTTGTTGCTGGTGGAATATTTCGTGCGCTGCGGATTTGCGCCCACCATGCTCCGGCTGCGCTGGCGACCGATGCTCGGAGGCTCGGTGATCACTTATCGCCGCGGCCTGCAACCGTTCCAGTCGTATCGATTGCGCTTCGCCATCGTCGCTGCTGACGCTCATTGGAATTACATGCGATTCGAGTTTTTGTGCGAGGACGGAACCTTGTGTGCCGCGGGCCTGGCCAAGGGAGCGGCGGTAGGGCGCAACGGCCTGATCACGAATACGGAATCGTATGCGCAGATGGGCAAGGATTTTATCGCCGCGCCATTGCCGCCGGCGGTGCAACACTGGCTCGATGCCGAGCGCAGCATCGTCGACGACGTTGCCTAATCGATATTTCCACGGAACCAAACATGACGAATCAACAGACCGCTTCATTGCTGATCGCCGCGAGCGCCGCGATCATCCTGCTGCTCGGTATCGTGCATCTTGTGTACACGTTTGTTGGTGCGCGGCTGCATCCGCGCGACGCACGCCTGATCGTGCAGATGCAGGCGGTATCACCAATACTGACACGCCAGACCACGATCTGGCGCGCATGGATCGGCTTCAACGCGAGCCACAGTTTTGGCGCGATATTGTTTGGCCTGGTCTACGGATTTCTCGCGCAGGCGCACGCCGACCTGCTGCTGCGATCGACGTTTCTGCTATCGGTCGGAATGTTGCTGCTGGCAGGTTACATGACGCTCGCATGGCGTTATTGGTTTTCGATTCCGTTTCGCGGCATCGTGCTTTCGAGCTTGTTGTACATCGCTGCGCTGATTACGCTTTGTTTCTAGCGAGCGCGCCTGGCCGATGATTTGTGTATCAGGCGGAAAGTCGAAGAAATGCGGAAAAATCTTTGACGAGTCCTGTGAGTTGATAAGCCAATGCTGAACAAATTATTGCAGTTAGCCAGGAGGTTGCGGCAAGAGTTCACGCTGCTGCTGCAGCCACGCACGCGCGTCTTCGGCATCGTGCTCGAACCACGCGCGCGTTGAACCGAGGCGGAAGGTGTAGCCCCATGCATCCATGTCGGCCATCAGGCGCGCGCTGCCAACGTTGGGCACACACTCGGCGAGCAGGATTTGCAGATAACACGTGGCGTCTTCCTCGGCTTGCGAATCGCTGGCGTCGGTGTGCACGCGCGCGCGACAGTCGGCCGGCAACACGATCAGATGACAGGCTTCGTGCAGTAGCGAGTGGATCGGCGTATCGCCGCGCGCATACACCGTCGAGCCAATCACGCCGGCCTCGGGATCGCCCCAGTAACTGCCGGGAATCGGTTGATCGTTGGCGACGATTTCAAGCGCGAGATCGTAGCGATGTAACAGCGATGTCAATGCGATCAGCGGAAATTCACGCAGCAACAATACGGAGTTTTCCGCTGGCACCGAATGCATTGTTTCGGCCGTTGCGCTTGACGACGAATCACGCAGCACCGATGCCGAATTTTTGCGTTGAACTATCGACATGGACCGATCTTCATCGCCGAGTTTGAAAAAATCGTCTCAGCTATTGGTCGCTGGCGGCGGCGTGATTTCGTGGCCTTTTTCCGGCAACGCAACCGATAGTTCCAGCACCTCATGATCGCCATCGCGCTCGACATTGATCAGCACCGCATCGGGATCGACATTGACGTATTTCTTGATCACTTCAAGAATTTCACGACGCAGCAGCGGCAGGTAATCCGGCGCACCACGCGCACCGCGTTCTTGCGCGACGATGATGCGCAAACGTTCCTTCGCCACCGACGCGGTGTTCTTCGGCCGTGCGCGCAGAAAATCGAAAATACCCATGCTCAGCCTCCGAACAGTCGTGACATGAGGCCCTTCTTGGGCGCATCCATAAACCGCATCGGACGATCCTGGCCGAGCAGGCGCGCCACCGCGTCTTCATAGGCGAGGCCGGCGTTCGAGCCTTCATCCAGAATCACCGGCACGCCGGAGTTGGATGCAGCGAGTACGCCTTCGGATTCGGGAATCACGCCAAGCACGTTGATGCCGAGAATTTCTTGCACGTCGGCCAGGCTCATCATGTCGCCATTCTGCACTCGGGCCGGGTTGTAGCGGGTCAGCAGCAGGTGTTCCTGCACTTTTCCCTCGCCGAGTTCGGCGCGACGGGTCTTGCTCGAAAGCAGGCCGAGGATGCGATCCGAATCGCGTACCGAGGAGACTTCCGGATTCACCACTACGATCGCGCGATCGGCAAAATACATCGCGAGGAACGCGCCTTTCTCGATGCCGGCAGGCGAGTCGCACACGACGAAGTCGAACGCTTCGGTCTTGAATTCTTCGAGCACACGCTCGACGCCTTCCTTGGTCAGCGCGTCTTTGTCGCGCGTTTGCGAGGCCGCGAGCACAAACAATGTTTCGTAACGTTTGTCCTTGATCAGCGCCTGCTTCAAAGTGCATTCGCCGTGGATGACGTTGACGAAGTCGTATACCACACGACGTTCGCAGCCCATGATCAGATCGAGGTTGCGCAGGCCGACGTCGAAATCGATGACGGCGACTTTTTTGCCGTGTTTGGCCAAGCCGACCGCGATGCTCGCGCTGCTTGTGGTCTTGCCGACGCCACCCTTGCCGGATGTGACAACGATAATTTCAGTCACTATTTTCTCCATTCTTGTTTGACTTGCCGACGGTTTGAAAGCCGGATTCTTGATATAACAATCGCATCGCGAGATGTATCAGCCGAGTTTTGCCAGCAGCAGTTTTTCGCCATCGAGCCAGACCTGCACCGGCTTGCCGCGCATGTCGTCAGGAATGGTTTCGAACACGCGATATTGACCGGCGATGGACACCAGTTCGGCATGGAATTCTTGACAGAATATTCGCGCGGAGATATCGCCTTGTGCCCCAGCCAGCGCGCGGCCGCTTAAACGGCCATAAATGTGGATTGATCCATCGGCAATCGCTTCGGCACCGTTGCCTACGGCCGCAGTGAGAATCAGGTCACGACCGCGTGCATACACCTGCTGGCCGGAGCGCACCGGTTTGGTATGCAGCATGCCGATGTTCGCGGCTGCCGTTGCACTCGCGGGCGGCGCGGGCGCCGCGCGTGTTGCGACCGGCGCCGGTTCGATCGCGGCAACGTGCGCGGGTTCGGCATTGGGTGTGTTGCCACCGCTGCGTTCGTACGACGCACGGAATTTTGCGAACAGCGGCAGATCCAGCGCACGCGCCAGTGCTTCGTTCTCGGTCGTGCCGTAGGAAAGTCCGACCGGCAGCACGCCGGTTTCGCGCAGCGCGGTGATCAACTGCCGCACCGTCTCGACATCCGGCGTGTGCAGCAAATGGCTGAAGTCCACGATCACCGGCGCGTGCAGAAACATCTGCGGCGCGGTTTCGACGCGTTGCCGCATTTCCTGCACGAGCATTTCGATATCGAGTTCGCGGATGCGCAGATTGGCCACACCGACCTGGCCGAATTTGAGTTCGCCGGCTTGTTCGCTGATCACGGGATGGCGTTGCGGCATCGTATGTATCGGCCTAGTTTTCGCCGGCGGCGCGCGCGCGTCGCGTTGCGTGCGGTTCACGCTCGAGTAGCCATGACAGATTTGGCAAACCGTGATCCGCGCCGTTCAAATAGGTGTCGCGCACGAACGGAAAACTTGGCAGCGATTTCACCAGCAACGATACCGGCACGTTGAATCCGGCCATCACCTGCTGACCGACTTCATGGAAGCCGAACATGCCATGGAACAACACCGAGACATCGTCGCGCGGTTCTAGCAGCACTTCGCAACTCAGCACCGGCACGCGCACTTCGGCATAACTGGTGACGTCGCAATAAAACACCCGCCCCAGGCCGAGGCCGCGATACGCCTGCCCGAGCACGATGCGATCGATGTAGACAAACTCGTCGTAGCGCTCGCTGAACCAGCGATAGTTGGGGCTGTCGTATTGCGCGTCAGCACGCATCGCGATCAAAAATCCGACGATGCTGCCATCGACTACGGCGACACGAAAATAATCGGCGATTTCGAAAAACTGGCGCAGGCGTGCCGCGTTCAAGGGCAGGATGGTGACACCGGCAGCGTTGTTCAGCGCGAGCACGGAATCAAGTTCATGCTCGCGCACGTCGCGGATGGCTACGGCCATTCGGGTTTACTCCATCGGACGGGATAGGTGCGGCGAGCCGCTCCAGAATGACGCAATTATGGCATGCGCTCCGCGGCGTCGCTACGCCGAAACCGCCTGACGCCGTTAAGAACCTGTTCAATATCTTACTGCGCGACCCTGATCGAGGGTCATGCGCTGCTCGAAATACGCACATACGAAAAGTATGCTCCGCTTTCGGCAACTGCATCCTGCGTTGCTCTAACTCCGGCATCCATGCCATCGTCTGCGCTGCGCGGCACACAGATGTCCATGTGCCGCGATTGAACAGATTCTAAGAACTTGCAAATATTCCCAAACAATCCGCGTCGCCCCCTTACTTAGGATAGATTGCGCTCGGCGCTGCTGCGCCTATGATGCAGGCATGAATTTCCAGTCGATCAACCACATCCAGCTGCTGCGTTACGCGGGCCTGTACACCTATGTCTGGGTCTGCATTCCGTGGTTGTGGAATATTCCGGAGGATGAGGGTACCACCGCCGTGCATCTGGCTTGGGTGGTGTCGTACCTCACGTTTGGCGTGGCGTACTGGGCCATCACGCGCGATCTCGGCAAACGCCAGCCGTGGCAGTTGAAGGTGCCGTTGCTGGTGATCATGACCTCGATGACGATGGCGCTGAGTTATTTCAGCCATTCCGGCCTCGGCAGCGTGCTGATGTTGGTGATCGCCGGGGTGCTGCCGTGGCTACTGCCGTTCTGGCCGAGCATGGTGTGGCTGATCCTGCAGAATCTCGCGCTGATTCCGATCATGAAAAGCCAGCCGGATTACGGTTGGCTGGACGCGCTGATCCAGAGCGGCGTGTATCTGGGTTACACCGGGTTCGCCTTCATTACCTCACTCGTGGCGCGCCAGCAGGCGGATTCGCGTGAGGAATTGCGCCGCCTGAATTCCGAATTGCGCGCGACGCGAAAACTGCTCGCGGAATCCAGCCGCATCGCCGAACGCATGCGCATCTCGCGCGAGCTGCACGATCTGGTTGGGCATCATCTGACCGCGCTGAGTTTGAATCTCGAAGTGGCCAGTCATCTGGTCAGTGGCGGCGCGCAGGAACACGTGCGCCAGGCGCAATCGGTCGCAAAATTATTGCTGTCGGATGTGCGCGAAGTGGTGAGCCAGTTGCGCGATGGCGACGCAATCGATCTGACCGAAGCACTGCGCACGATTGTCGAAGGCGTGCCGGCGCTGGCGATCCATCTCGAACTGCCGCCGCGTTTTGCGGTGGACGACCCACGTCGCGCGCAGGTACTGTTGCGCTGTGCGCAGGAAATCATCACCAACGCGGTACGGCATGCCGATGCCAGAAATCTGTGGCTGCGTTTTGAACACACTGCGGAAAAAGAATTGGCGATCCATGCCCGCGACGATGGGCTCGGCGCCGATATGCTGAAACAAGGCAACGGGCTGGTCGGCATGCGCGAGCGACTGGCGCAGCTTGGTGGCCGCTTGAACATCATTACCGCCAAGGGGCAGGGCTTCACGCTCGAAGCCTGGCTGCCACTGGAGACAACCGATTTATGATTTCCGTATGCCTGGTCGATGACCAGACCCTGGTGCGCCAGGGCATTCGCAGCTTGCTTGAACTGTCCGACTCGATTCGCGTTGTCGCCGAAGCGGTGGATGGCGCGCAGGCGGTCGAGATCATTCCGCAGGTCAAGCCCGATGTGGTGTTGCTCGACATGCGCATGCCCGGTTTGTCCGGCCTCGATGTGCTGAACGCGCTCGCTGCAAAACAGCAATTGCCGCCGACGATCATCCTGACCACATTCGATGACGACCAGATCGTGCTGGCCGGATTAAAAGCCGGCGCGCGCGGTTATCTGCTCAAGGATGTGTCGCTCGATCAACTCGTGACCGCCGTCAAAACCGTGGCCGAAGGCGGATCATTGGTCGCACCGATTCTGAGCCAGCGGCTGCTCTCGGGATTGGAGCGCATGCAGAACGATTTCACCAGCCTTGATCGGCCCGATCCGCTGACCGAGCGCGAAACCGAAATCCTGCGTCTGATGGCGAGTGGCTACAGCAACAAGGAAATCGCCAATTCGTTGAACGTGGCCGAAGGGACGGTGAAAAATCACGTCTCGAATATTCTGTCCAAGCTCGGCGTGCGCGATCGCACGCGTGCCGTTTTGAAGGCGTTCGAGCTGGGGATTGTTTAAGGTTTCTGCCGCATGCGATCAGTCAATTCATCCATGCCATGAGTTGGGGTCGTTCACGATCGCGACTTGAGTTAAGCTTCTACCGGTACGTTATAACGTCTCGTCCTTGCTGACGAATAGCGCCACTTCTGGCGTGCTGACAACTACCGGGATTCTCGATGAAAAAATCGCTGTTCGCATGGTGCGTGGCTACCGCACCGATCGCGTGTGTACTGTCCGCGCCGGTCATGGCCGCGGATGCAACCACCGCCGCGCAGTTGCAGGCGCTCGATATACGTATTCGCGCGCTGGAAGTGGAAGGCCAAAAGTTGCGCGAGCAAACCGCCTCAGCTCTGGCGGCGGCTGATGCGGCGCGTGCCGAACTCGAAAAAATGAAAGCCGCGCAGCAGTCCGAGCAGGCATCGACACAGCAAAGTGCCGCGATGGCGAATGTTTCCGCGCCGACGGAATCGTCCGGGCCTTCAGCGGGTGGCGCCAATGGCAACGCGTTCAATCCGGCGATCGCCGTGATCATGAACGGCTTGTACGGACATCATTCGCTGAATCCCGATCATTATGTGCGCGCCGGGTTTCCGCTGGTCGGTGGCACCGGGCCGGGCAAGCAGGGCCTGTCGCTCGGCGAGAGCGAGCTATCGTTCGCGGCGAATATCGACGACAAATTCTATGGGCAGCTCACGCTGAGCTACGACGATGATAACGGCAAGATTGGTACCAGTATCGAAGAAGCCTATATCGATACGCTAACCTTGCCCGATGGTTTCAACGTGCGCGCCGGGCGCTTTTATTCCAACATCGGTTACCTCAACAGTCATCATACACACACTGACAATTTCGTCGATCGGCCGCTTGCGTATCAGGCGTTTCTCGGCAACCAATACGGTGACGATGGTGCGCAAGTACGCTGGGTCGCGCCGCTGGATTTTTTCCTCGAGCTCGGCGGTGAAATTTTTCGCGGCGAAAGTTTCCCGACCGCCGGCGCCAATCAAGGCGGTGTAGGCACACACACCTTGTTCGCGCACGCCGGCGGTGATGTCGGCACCGATAATTCGTGGCTTGCCGGCGTGTCTGTGCTGAAGGCAAAAACATCGTTGGCGGATGATGGATTCAGCGGTGACAACACCATGTACGTCGCCGATGCGACTTGGAAATGGGCGCCGAACGGCAATACCAAGGATGGCGGTGTCACAGTGCGCGGCGAATATTTCCTAGACCGGCGCGACGGCACGTACGCATTACCGGCGGATGCAACGCTGGATTTGACCAATCCGTTGTTGAATCAACCCTGGGTTGGCGATCGACGTGGCGGTTATGTCGAGGCGGTGTATCGCCTGAATCGCGTATGGGATCTTGGTTATCGTTTCGACAAACTCTGGGCGCCGAGCAGTGGCCCGTTCGCCACCGATTTCGATCCGGTACGGCACAGTCTTGAACTCACCTGGCGCAACAGCGAGTTCAGTTTTTTCCGCCTGCAATATAGCCATGACGATCCGACCCGCACCACTACCGACAACGCGATTTATCTGCAATACGACGTCAGCCTCGGCGCCCACGGTGCGCATAAGTTTTAGGCCGCTGCATACGAACTACAACGAGAGTACAAATGAACAAGTTCGCATTTTTCACATTGTTGCTTTTTACATTTATCGCACCGAACGCGCATGCGCTGAACGTGTTTGCGTGCGAGCCCGAGTGGGGCGCGCTGGTGCATGAACTGGCTGGCGATGCGGTGACGGTGGATGTGGGCACCACCGCGCTGCAGGATGTGCACGTGATCGAAGCGAAACCGAGCCTTATCGCCAAGGTGCGCCGCGCCGATCTGGTGGTCTGCTCGGGTGCGGATCTGGAAATCGGCTGGTTGCCGCAGCTGATCCGCCAGGCCGGCAATTCGAAGGTTGCGTCGGGCCCGGGTTATTTCATGGCCGCGGATCAGATCGTTACACTGGAGAAACCATCCAAGCTCGATCGCTCAGAAGGCGACGTGCATCCGCAGGGCAATCCGCATTTCCAGCTTGATCCGTATCGTGTGCTGGCGGTCGCCAAGGCGGTGGATGTGCGTCTGATTGAGCTTGATCCGAGCAAGGCGGCGGTTTATCAACAGCGTCTGGCCGATTTCAGTACACGCTGGCAGGCGGCGATCAAGGTCTGGGAAACCAGGGCGGCGTCGTTGAAAGGACGCAAAGTCGTCGTGCATCACGGCAGTTGGATCTACCTGCTGCAATGGTTGGGCATGACCGAAATCGGCGCGCTCGAGCCCAAGCCCGGCGTGCCACCGACCAGCGCGCATCTGGCCAGCCTGATCGATATCACCAAGAGCGGCAACACGCTGGCGATCCTGCGCGCGGCGTATCAGGATCCCAAGCCGGGCGACTGGTTATCCGAACATACCGGTGTGCCGGCGATCACCTTGCCGTTCACTGTCGGCGGCGATGACAAGGCCAAGGATCTGTTCGGCCTGTTCGACTCGACCATCGACAAACTCCTCGCGGTGGTGAAATGAACTGGGAAGGACTCGAGCTAAGCATTCTCGGGCCGGCGTGTCTTGCCGGCCTGTTGGTGTTGTCGACGCATGTGCCGCTTGGCCAGCAAGTGCTGGCGCGCGGCATCATTTTCATCGATCTGGCGATCGCGCAGGTTGCCGCGCTCGGCGTGATCCTCGCGCAATATCTCGGCATGGACGAGCAGGGTTACGGCGTCGAGATCGCCGCAGCGATTGCCGCCTTGATCGGCGCCACCTTGCTGACCTGGACCGATCGCAAGTGGCCGGATTATCAAGAGCCGCTGATCGGTACATTGTTTGTGCTTGCGGCCACCGGCAGCTTGTTGCTGCTGGCGAACAATCCGCACGGTGGCGAGCATCTGAAGGATTTGCTGGTCGGCCAGATTCTATGGGTCAGCATCGGTCAGTTGATTCCGGTCGCGGTGTTGTCGGCCGCATTGCTCACTGCGATGTGGTTCCGGCGCGGACGTTTGTCGGGCCTGCTGTTCTACGGTTTATTCGCGCTCGCGATCACCGCATCGGTGCAACTGGTCGGCGTCTATCTGGTATTTGCCAGCCTGATCGTACCGGCACTGGCGACGGTCGGCATCGCAAAAACATCGCGCCGACTGGCGCTGGCATACGTGATCGGCGCATGCGGTTATGTCTCGGGCCTGGTGTTATCGGCGGTGCTGGATTTGCCGAGCGGCGCGATGATCGTCTGGACACTTGCCGGCTGCGGCATTCTGGCGCGCGTGCTGATGCGTTCTGGCCTTGGATCACGCACCAGCGCCGTCGCTTCGGTTTAGCCTTTGAAGCTGGCTGGGATGGTGGACGGCGCGATTGCGCCACTGTCGCGGCGAGTAATTCTGTCAAATATTCCATCGGATTGTCGCCAGCCGATAGCCATCCAGCGCGAGAGTCAGTAACATCGACGTTTCGGCTGTCGCGCGTGCCTGCTTTGAGTCAGGTCGCGGCCGCCGGGTCATGCCGGGCACGCCCCGCGATTGCCTTGGCGGCAATCGTGTGGAGACTCTGCCGGGGCTGGATAACACCTGGAGAACGTTGAATGATCCGTCTGTTAGAATTTGTTGTTGCGATCGTGATCGTAGTCATATTGGCTGTGCTGTTCGGCGTTGCGTTACCGAATCACGGTCATATCGAGCGCACGCTCGAAATCAGCAACCCGGCACGTCAGGTATATGACTCCATCGATGGGTTCAGCACCTATCCGAGCTGGAGCGCATTGAGCAGCTACGATACCGCTGTGAAGTTCACGCCATCCGGCCCGGTAAGCGGCAAGGGCGCCAAGATCGATTGGGCCAGCACCAGCCCGCAGATCGGCAACGGCAACCTGACGATCGATTCGGATCAGCAGGATACGCAGGTCAAGATGTTGCTCGAAAACGACTGGAAGGGCTTGAACAAGGCTTATACCATCAATCTCGCGCCGACCCAGAACGGCAAGACCGTCAAGATTACCTGGGCTTACGATGCCGATTACGGCTGGGATCTGCTCGCACGTTACTCGGGTCTGTACCTTGAAGGCGATCCGGCTGCGCAAATTCAGTTGAACCTTGGCAAGCTGTCCAACACGCTCGCGACCGTGCCGCTGGTGGATTACAAGGATACCGTCATCGAGATTGCCGATGTCGTGGCCAAGCCGGTGCTCATGGTTTCGACCAGCGCCAAACGTTCGCTCGATGAAGTGGCCGACGCCACCGACAAGGCCACCGGCCTGATCAACGACGTGATCAAGAAAAACAAGCTCGTAGCGAACGGCCCGCGCACCACCGTCACCACCAACTGGGGCGACGATACCTACAGCTTCGACGTGCTCGTGCCAGTGGATCGCAATGACATCAACTTGCCTGAGGAAAATCCGGTCAAGGTCGCGAACAGTTTCGCCGGCAAGGCGCTCAAGAATACCTTCACCGGTTCGCCGGCACAGTTGCCGCTGGTACGCCTTATGCTCAAGGCGTATGCATTGACTCATGGCTACAAGTTCGACGACACCACCGAAACCGGCACGGGCCGATTCTTTGATGAACTCACGACCAGCGATCCGGCGGCAGCCGACGATCAGCAATCGTTCAACGTTTATCTGCCGATCCAGACGCAATAAATGTTGTTGCATTGATTCAGGCAGGGCGGCTTTCGGGCCGCCTTTGTTTTTTGCGGCGAAAGATTTTGCAGGCGCGGGAACTTTTTGCAAAATATGTTGTAAATTCTCCGGTCGGCATGCTTTGCGTGGTAGGCGCACCGTGCCAGAAGCCGCTGTTATCTCGACGAACAACCCATGGCGATACGACGATGATAGAAACCCGACAACTCACCAAACGCTATGGCGAATTCACCGCCGTGAACAACATCAGTTTCAAGGTCGAACCCGGCCAGGTGCTCGGTTTTCTCGGCCCGAACGGCGCTGGCAAATCCACCACGATGAAGATGATCGCGGGGTTTCTCGCGCCGACCAGTGGCGGCATCAGCGTGTGCGGCTTCGATGTGCAGAAGCAATCGATCCAGGCCAAGCAGACGATCGGATATCTGCCCGAAGGTGCGCCGAGCTACGGCGAAATGACGCCGCGAAAATTTCTGAGTTTCATCGCCGATGTGCGTGGGCTCAAGGGCAAGCATCGCGAGCAGCGCCTCGATGACGTGATCGAGCGCCTGCATCTGAACGCAGTGCTCGATCAGTCGATCGAAACCTTGTCGAAGGGTTTCAAGCGTCGCGTCGGCCTGGCGCAAGCGATCCTGCACGATCCGCAGGCGTTGGTGCTGGACGAACCCACCGACGGCCTCGATCCGAACCAGAAACACGAAGTGCGCGCACTCATCAACGCGATGGCGCGCGACAAGATCATCATCATTTCCACGCACATCCTCGAAGAGGTGCACGAAGTCTGCAATCGCGCCATCATCATCGCGCACGGCAAGGTGCTGGCCGATGCCACGCCGAGCGAACTCGAAGCGCGCTCGCGTTATCACCAGGCGGTTTCGTTGACCACGAGCAGCGTCAGCGCCACACGCGAAGCACTGAGCCGCATTGCCGACGTCGAGGCGGTCGAAGTCGATCCGCAGGATCACCGCATCACTGCGTTTCCAAAACCCGGCCGGCAGATTTTTGCCGCGGTCAGTGAGCTGGTCAAAGCACAGGGAATTCCGGTCAGCGAGCTGCAACTCGAAAGCGGCCGGCTCGATGAAGTGTTCCGCACGATTACCCAAGGCGAGCAGCAGGAGGCAGCGGCATGAATACGATCGTGACTCTTTTCAAACGCGAACTCGGCAGTTATTTTGCCACGCCGGTCGCGTATGTCTTTATCGTGATCTTTCTGGCGCTGGCCGGTGCATTCACATTTTATCTCGGCGGTTTTTACGAGCGTGGCCAGGCCGATCTGCAGCCGTTTTTCAATTTCCATCCGTGGTTGTATCTGTTCCTCGTGCCGGCGGTTTCGATGCGCATGTGGGCGGAAGAACGCAAGAGCGGCACGATCGAATTGCTGCTGACCTTGCCGGTGACGATGTGGCAGGCGGTGTTCGCGAAATTCCTTGCGGCGTGGGCGTTCATCGGCATCGCCTTGTTGCTGACATTTCCGGTGTGGATCACGGTGAATTATCTCGGTTTGCCCGATAACGGCGTGATCTTCGCGAGTTATCTCGGTAGTTTCCTCATGGCTGGCGCGTTTCTCGCCGTTGGTTCGTGTATTTCTGCGGCGACACGCAATCAGGTCGTCGCGTTTATCCTTACGGCTGCGCTGTGTTTTCTGTTCCTGCTTGCCGGCACGCCGCTGGTGCTGGATTTTTTCCGCGCATTTTTTCCGCAAGGCGTGATCGATGCGATCGCGGGCTTGAGTTTCCTGAGTCATTTCACCTCGATCAGCAAAGGCGTGATCGATCTGCGTGACATGATTTATTTCCTGGCGACGATCGGCTTCTGGCTGTACGCCAATGCAGTGGTCATCGACCTCAAGAAAGCCGATTGAGGAGAGAACAAAAATGAATAATCGACGACTTCTTACCAGCAGCGCACTCGCCATCCTGGCCGTGCTGTTCGTGGCCGTGGTGCTGCTGAGCAATACGCTGTTCCGTGGTGCGCGCCTGGATCTCACCACCAATCATTTGTACACACTCTCGGAAGGCACCAAGAAAATTCTCGGCGAAATCGACGAGCCGGTGCATCTGTATTATTTTTTCTCGGACAAGGGCACGCAGAACAATCAGGGTTTGCGCACCTACGCCACGCGCGTGCGTGAAATGCTCGATGAGATGGCCGCGCGCGCTGGCGGCAAACTCAAGCTCGATGTGATCGATCCGCTGCCGTATTCGGAAGACGAAGATCGCGCCACCACACTCGGTCTGCAGGCGATTCCAGTCGGGCAGGGTGGCGAGAACCTGTTCTTCGGCTTGGCCGGAACCAACTCGACCAACGGCAAGGCAACGATTCCGATTCTCGATCCGGCCAAGGAAGAGTTTCTCGAATACGACGTGGCCAAACTCATCCATGGTCTGGCGATCAGCAAGAAACCGATCGTCGGCATCGTCAGCAGTCTGCCGATCAGCGCTGGCTTTGATCCGAGCACACGTCAGATGCGCGATCCGTGGGCGGTGCAGCAGCAGCTCGATCAGTTGTTCGATGTGCGTCAGCTCAGTGCGCCGTCGCTGAAAACGATCGACCCCGACATCAGCGTGCTCGTGCTGGTGCACCCGAAGGATTTGACCGACGATGCGTTATACGCGATCGATCAATTCGTGTTGCGTGGCGGTCATCTCGCGGTGTTCGTCGATCCGATTGCGGAGAGCGAGCAGGTGCCGTCCGATCCGAGCAATCCGGCCGCGGCGGCGATGGCGAACAAGTCATCCGATCTGCCGAAACTGTTCAAGGCGTGGGGCGTTTTATACGATCCGAACAAGGTCGTGCTCGACCGCACCTATGCATTGCAGATTTCGACCGCGCAAGGCGCGCCGCCGATCCGCCATGTCGGCATTCTCGGTTTCACCGGCGCATCGCTGAATCCCGATGACGTGACTACGGCCAAGTTGCAGACCATCAACACCTCGAGCGCCGGATTTTTCCAGCTCGACAAGGACAGCCCGCTGAAACTGGTGCCGCTGATCCAGACCAGCAAGGATGCGACCACGGTCGCGACCGAGCGCTTCAAGATGCTGTCCGATCCGAAGCAATTGCTGAACGGCTACGAGCCGACCGGCCAGTTGTACATCGTCGCCGGGCGCCTGCAAGGCAAGTTCAAGAGCGCATTCCCCGAGAAAACCGGCAAGGAACATCTGACCGAATCGAAGGAAGACGGCCAGATTGTGCTGGTCGCCGATACCGACATGCTTACCGATCGGTTGTGGGTGCAGATGCAGAATTTCTTCGGCCAGAAACTCAGCAATGCGTTCGCCAACAATGGTGACTTTTTCATCAACACGGTCGATAACCTGACTGGTTCGAGCGAGCTCATCAGCATTCGCGGTCGGGCGACTTCGCAGCGTCCGTTCACCACGGTCGAGCGCATCAAGCGCACCGCTGATGAGCGTTTCCGCAACAAGGAAACGCAGCTGCAGCAAGAGCTCAACGAAACCGAACGCAAGCTCACCGAATTGCAGTCCGGCAAGAGCAAGGATCAGGCGATGATCCTCTCGCCCGAACAGCAAAGTGAACTGCTCAAGTTCCAGAATCGCAAGCTCGAAATCCGCAAGGAGCTGCGCGGGGTACGACGCCAGATGGATGCAGATATCGAATCGCTCGGCACGCGCCTGAAGATGATCAACATCTTCCTGATGCCGCTGCTGGTAATCCTGCTGGCGCTGGGTTTTGCGTGGTGGAAACGCCAGCAGCGCGCGGTCAATTGAGGAAGCACGGACATGAATAACAAAACTCTGTTGGGCTTGGCTGCCGCAGCGCTGGTCGCGTTGCTGGTAGCGGTGCTGCTGAATCACTCGAACAAGCCGCTCAACGAAACCACCGAGCAGACGCGTTTCCTGCTGCCGGGCCTGCGTGAACATGTCAACGAGGTCAGCCAGATCACCTTGACCGGCGCTGACAACAAGGCCATGGCGACGCTCAAGCGCGGCGATGCCGGCTGGACAGTAGCGGAGAAATCCGCCTTTCCCGCCGACCTGGCCAAGGTGCGCGAATTCCTGCTCAAGCTCGCTGATGCGACACTCATTGAGCAGAAAACCTCGAACAAGGATCGTTACGCCGAGCTCGGTGTCGAGGACGTTACGGGCAAAGATGCCAAGGGCGTGCTCGTGGAGTTGGCAGGGCTGACGCAGCCGGTCAGGCTGATCGTCGGCAACTATAACGGTGGCGGTGGCGGCGGCACGTTCGTGCGGTTGCCGACCGAGGCGCAAAGCTGGCTGGCCAAGGGCAATATCACGGTCGAGAAATCCGCGCCGAACTGGCTGCGCCACGAACTCACCGACGTGCAGGCTGCGCGTTTTCGCGAAGTTGTCTTGACCGCGCCCGATGGCAAGGTATTGAAGGCAGCGAAAGCAGCGCCGGGCGACGTCAACTACAAACTTGCCGATGTGCCGAAAGGTCGCGAACCGAGTTCGGATTTCGCCGCCAACGGCCTGGTTTCGACGCTGTCGGGTTTGCGTTTTGACGACGTGCTACCAGCCAAGGATGCGGAGCCAGGCGACAAAGTATACAAAGCGCATTATGTCGCCTACGACGGGTTGATTGTCGATGTGCAAGCGTGGGAAAAAGACGGCAAGGACTACGCGCGATTCAAGGCGACGCTCGATGCGGCCGCTGCCGAGACGCAGATCAAGACCGATCAGGCCGTTGCCAAGACTCAGTTCGATGCGAAACAGTTCGATGCCAAACAAGCCAAGCCTGAAGCGAGCGACAAGACGATGGCCGATGCCAAGCCCGATGCGGCGAAGCCGGCGCCCGATCTCACGCCGCCGCTCGCGGTCAGCGACCCAGCCAAGGATCATGCGGATCGTTTGGCGTCGATCAGCAAGGAAATCGCCGATCTGAACAAACTGTTCGATGGCTGGTCGTTCGTCTTGCCGGTATACAAGTTCGCCAATATCAACAAGAGCATGGATGAAATGCTCAAGCCGCTCGACGATGGCAAGGGCAAACTCGATCCGAAAAATCCCGGCAAAAAACTCAACACGCTGGTTGGCCCGGGTGCGACGATGCCGGGCGGCAAATTACAATAATGACGTTCGGGATTTGCTCGAGTCTCGGCAATTCGCGATACGGTGACGGCGAAATCGTCACCGTATCGATTCCTTCTTGAACAAGATCAGGCAACGAAACTTCATGCAACGTTGCTTCGGAATCATCGCGAGCGTGTTCGGCCTGACCGCCGTGATGCTTGGCGCGTTCGGCACTCACGCGCTACGTGGCGTTATCGCGGACGCATCATTCGCGATCTTCCAGACCGGTGTGCAATATCAGTTCTACCATGCGCTGGCCTTGCTCGGTATTGCCGCACTGAGTGCGCAGCGCGAGCATTTGCCACTGCGTATCTCCGGCTGGGCCTTCGTCGTCGGCATCGTATTTTTCAGCGGTAGCCTGTACCTGATCGCACTCGCAGGATGGCGAATTTTTGGTGCGGTCGCGCCGATCGGTGGCTTGGCCTTGATGGTCGGCTGGAGCGCATTGGCGATCAGCTTCTGGCGCAAGGCTTAGCCGCTAGCCAACGTTTTTCCTCCTGACTTGCAAACGACAGATGATCGGGAACGGCGTTCTGCCCGTTGCTACTTTTCGTGATTGATGTTTTCATACCATCCATATGGATGGTAATCGGATGGCATGAAAACGATCACGGTTGCAGAACCCAAGCGCGTAGCGCCCGATACCGAAAAACTCACGATCAATCTGGGTGTCGTCGATCTCGGTCAGATTGATCTTCTCGTGCAGGAAGGATTTTATTCCAATCGCACCGATCTGATCCGCACCGCCATTCGTAATCAACTCACAGTGCATGGCGAGGAAATCAAAAGAACCGTAGCGCGGCGGACGTTGGTTTTGGGCCTGCACGATGTGCGTCGCAGTGATCTTGAGCGCATGCAGCGGCAACGACAGATGCTGGATATCCAGGTGGTCGGCCTCGTGCGCATCGCCGATGATGTCTCGGCGAAATTGGCATTGGCCACGATTGCATCGATCGAGGTTCTCGGTGCGCTACACGCTTCTGCGGCAGTGCGCACTGCACTCGCCGCGCGTATTCGCTGAATCTTGGCTGGAGGTCGTTTGAAAATTTTACGAGGTTGGCGCAGCGGCTTGAACGCTGGCAAATTGGCAGGTTCGGCAGCAAATCGCGTCGGCAGCAAAAAGATCGCAGGGCTGATGGATTCCATGCTCAAGGGAATTCAACGCCGCAGCAGCGAGAATCAATCGCCTACGAATATTTCGGCGACGATCTTGCGGGCGCTGAACGATGCCGGGTTGAGTTCGTCCGCCGTTACAGCAGCGGGCGCGGCCAGAACACATGCCAACGCTGCCACGTCTGGAAATTCCGCTCATGACAACGATCAATCGGGATCTTTCACTGCGCACTGTTTCAGCAATTCCGCAGGCAGTCGCAACTACAAGTTGTACGTGCCGCGTAGCTACGATGCGACCGCTGAAAAAACATTTCCACTGATCGTCATGCTGCATGGCTGCACGCAGTCGCCCGATGATTTTGCGGCAGGAACGCAAATGAATACGCTGGCCGAACAGCACGGATTTCTCGTGTTGTATCCGGCGCAGTCCGCGAATGGCAACGGCTCGAAATGCTGGAACTGGTTTCGCGGCGGAGATCAACTTCGCGATTGTGGCGAACCATCGCTTCTCGCCGGAATGACGCAGGAGGTCGCACGCAATTTTCGTATCGACGACCGTCGCATTTTTGTGGCAGGACTTTCGGCGGGGGCGGCAATGGCTGTGATCCTTGGCCAAACCTACCCGGATATTTACTCCGGCGTAGGCGTTCATTCCGGGCTGGCATACGCCGCGGCGCACGACGTGCCCTCCGCATTCCGCGCCATGCAGGGTTTGCATGATGTCACGGATGAATCCTCGCGCAAGCCTCAGCACACGGCGTTGTTGCCAACGATCATATTTCACGGCAATCGCGATACCACGGTGGCAGAAAAAAATGCCGGGATCATTGTGCAGCAGGCCCTCGCTGCGCATGGCGGCGCAGCGCCTTTGTCGAAAGCACAAAGTCGCGGAGAAGCTGGCGGACGGGGATTTGATTGCACCGTTTATCGTGATGAAGCGGGGCATGACATGATCGAGTGCTGGACTATCGATGGCGCAGGACATGCGTGGTCGGGAGGCGACCGTATCGGATCGTATACAGACTCAACCGGCCCGAATGCGTCAGCGGAAATGCTGCGTTTTTTCTTCGCGTTACCGCCGCTTCAGACACCTGCGCGCTGATCGAAAGCCTGTCCGGAAAAATTTGCGCGAAGGTATTTTTTTGGCGCAAGCCCAGCGCATATTTTCGGCAATGTGCCATGCGGCCATCTGCTGATTCCGTGGCCGTTGCCGCGACTGAGCGTGGGTTTTGGCAGTTTGCGGCAAGATTAATCTGTCGGCCATAGCTGCGTCTGAGCGTCTCAGGAAAAAATTCCAAGTGGCTGACTATGCCGCGTCGTCTCGGCGGACGAGCACAACCTGATTTCACCGCTCGATTTGGCAACGCCGCGCGCGCTCGAACTGATCGTCGTAACGACGCGGCATCGGTAGCACGACTTGTTTTTGCCGATGGGTTCGCGTTTGTCGCATCACATTAAATCCGGCCGCGCTGAAAATGCGTTCGGCCGCCGCGAAATAAATCTGTGCCGGAAATGCATCCAGAATTCGGGTGGCGGCGGGCAATTTGTCGGGCGGTTGTTTGCTTGCCACCCACAGCTCGATGTCGCGGTTTTCGATAGTGCGAATCTCGTCAGCATAATCAATGATTTCTGCCACTTCCGCTGCCGGCCCGCTGTGCACGATCAGCCAGAAGGCATCGGCGCAATCGATGGGATCGGGCATCGGCGCGTCGATCAACTCAAGATATTCGATCCGATCGCTGTGCGCTTCGAGAAATTGCTGATGCGCGCAATGCAGTGGTTCAAGACACCAGACTCGTGTGTAGCATGGCGCTGAGCCGTAAATCAGCGGCGCGTATTGTTCCCAGCGCAGCAGGCGCGCGATATGCCAGAACTCAAGACCGAGATTGCTTGGCAGATCGCATAATTCGCCCAGAATTCCAGCGGGGAATACGTCGATGCAAATACATTCGGCATCGAGTCTTTCGATGTGCCGGATCAACCACGCGCGAAAACTGGCAGCATTTTCCTGTAACGAATTCGGCACCGCAAGAATATTCAAGCCTTTCACAATACGCGGATCGGCGGCAAACTCCGAGTGGGTCAGCACCGTGGTTTGCGCGGTGAGCTCGGTCATTTGCAGAAACGCTCTGGCGCGCACGAGATGACCGAGGCCACCGCCGAGGGCGTAATAAATCAGGCGCACGATTTTGGCTTGCGCGCAGCGAAAGGCGAGGTTAGTGCAAGCGTGTTGATTAGCGTCCGCGCGCCATCAATTCGGCGACGATCACGAGTGCCGACTCGCGCGGAATACCGCTCATCAACAGCACCCCGTAAGCCGCGGAAAGCTTGCCGGCCTCGATCACGAACTGCTCGGTATCATTGCCATCCCTGACCTTGATCTTGCCGGTCTCCTTGCTGAATTTGACCTCGCCGATGGGATGCTCGGCCGGATCGACGATCTTCGCCTTGTCGCCATGATCGGTCTTGATCGCCCAGGCATTGGCATTTTGTTCGTTGTCGCTGATTTTGATCTTGTCGTCGCCGATTTTGATTTTCCACAACAGTTTGCTGTCCGGTGCGCGCAGCTTGAAACCAGCCGATTCGGATTTGACTTCGACCAACGCCGGGCCGCCCGCACCACGATGGTAGTAACGTTTGTCGCCGATGCTGTCGCCGATCAGTTTTACGTTGGTCGTGGTGATTTCGACATGGCCGGCATTGACCGTGATCGTGATTTTTTCCGCGTCTTTTGACGCGGCGATCACCGCGCTAGCGGAGGCATCAACTGTCGGTATCGTGGCAGCGCAATGCGCCGCATTACTCGCGAAAAAAAATCCAGAAAGGCTCAAGATGAGAAGGATGCGTGCGGTCATGTCTGGTATTCCTTGAGGTGGATTGGTGCGCTCGATTTGCGTTTATCGCGAGTGATGCTTGATGCGGTTTCGGTCAGCAGTTCGTGATATCGGCGTGCCTCGATGCGCTGGTCGAATTCGCGCAACACCGTGGTTTGCAGGTTGATGCCGAATGTCTGTCGCGTGGGCTCCGGCATTTCGATGGCAGCATCCAGCGCGCGGCGACAGGCGTGACCATCGCCCGGCGCAAAGGTCAGCGCGTTGTCGCCTTCGATCAGCAGATCGGCGAGACCACCGACCATCGCGCCGAGTACCGGGATACCTAGCGCGGCGGCTTCGAGCGCGACGTTCGGCATGCCATCGTAGAGCGACGGAATCGCCACGAAATCGCACGCTGCATACCAGCGCAGCAGTTCGAGCCGGTCGAGAAACGGCACATGCGTCCACGCAATATTCGTCGGCAAGGCTTGCAGGCGTGTGAGCATTTCGGTCTCGATCTCGCCGACGATCAGCAGATGCGCCTGCGCTGCATTTTCGCAGCCTTCGAGTGCATCGAGAAAAAACAGCCCGCCTTTTTTTCGCTTCAGATGGCCGAACAAACCGATCACCGTTTGGCTGTCGCACGCCTGCGCTGTGCGCCACGCATGCGCCTGATCGCGATCAATATCGAGCAAGGTCCAATCGTTTGCATCGATGCCATTGGCGATCCATTCGCTGCAAATATCGGGAAACAAACTCGACACCTTGTGGCGATGATCGGTGCTGACCGCGCATACCGCAGCGGAGTGCGCGAGCGCATCGCGCAACATCCAGCCACGACTCAACGAAAAAATACCGGTATCGAAATCGTTGCCGCGCAATAACGTGATGAGCGGAACCTGCATCCACGCGGCGAAACTCGGCGCGCACAACATCGGCAACAAACCACCGAACGCGAGGATATGCGAAGGACGAATCGGATCATGCCCGAGCGTGTTCCACAGCAGGTTGAGCGCATGCGCCGGATCATCCGCGATCGGGCAGCAGATCAGCCGCCCGCGCTCGTGCTGGTCGATGCGCAGCGCGGCATGGCGCGCACTCAGATGCACCACGTCGAGGTCGACACCACGCGAGCGCAGACCGCGCACGATGCGATCGCAGGATTGCGCCATGCCGCCACGATCGGGCGGAAAGTTTTCGGTGAGCAGCAGCGGTCGCATCGTCTCAACTGTCGTTGAAGCCGGCGCGCGTATTGTCGCTGCCGTCGTCGATTTCGCCTTCGCGCTGGTTGAACGAGCGCGTGTCGTACTGATCATAATACGTGCTGTGATGCGAGCCGAGGTAGATCGGCGAATAACCGCTGTCGTAATACCGATGCCGGTAGGAATACGCCCAGTCGTCGTCATAAGTATTGTTGGCATTGGTCGCGCGGGGATTGGTCGTCGCGGTTTGCTGTTCGCTGCGCGCCCAGCAATCGCGGCATTGCGAAAACTTGCTGGCCACTGCGGAGTGCTCATAGCACATCGCGCGCTGGCACGTAGTGCATTGTCCGAGTGATGGCTCGCCACAATCGCGCAGCGAGAAAAACCCGCTCTTGCATTGGCATGCGCTCATGCGGCGCTCCTGGTCGGTGGGGTGGCGCGTTGGTAGGCTTCGGAAATCACGTCGATCAAGACGCGTGGATCGAGCGGCTCCAACGACTTCGCCTTGAACTTGCGCACGAGTTTGACATCGCTGCGCTTGGCGCTGTGCTGCACCGTGATTTTCGATACGGGCAGTTGCGGTGAGCGACTTGCCGACGCATTCACGCCGTAGGATTTGTTCGGCAGCGACAGCCCGATCGCGACCAGGCTGCGTTTGCAATGGCGCAGCTTGGTTTTCGTTTTGCCGCTGCTGCTGCGCTTGCTGCGTTTGCTTTCGCAAATCGTATCGAGCAAACGCCAACGCAAGATCGCATCATCCGCCAGTCGCGCCGAACCATCGAACCACGGATCGCGGTAAGTAGTATCGACGATTTTGTTGTAGGCGCCGCGCTCGTACGGTTTGGATGTGCCGGCGCATTTTTTGCTGTCGATCACAGGCGTGAGGTCGAGACGAACCGACAGCTTCTGCGCTGCCCGCATATCCTGTTTGAGGATCGCGATGAACGGCAACGCCACTGCGCTGATATTTTCGGAAATCGCGAATTGCGACAGGCGGCGCGTGATCATCGAAAGATAGATAAATGCAGCAATCGCCACCGCGAAAATGCAAAGGCGCAATCCGAACGGTAACGGCGAAATGAACAAAATGCCGATCGCCAGCGCAATCGCGAGCAGCTTCCACTTCAGCAATCGACTTCGCATCGCTGAATTTTGCTGATCGAATTTGGCCAGTGCGCGCATCTGTTCGAGCAGAGCCAGCGCAGTGAATTCACCGCTGATTTTTTTCTTGTCGATCGCCCTGCGCAACGCGGGCGACAGACTGTTGAACGCATTGAGTGAAGAGAACATCCTGGACTCCTTGGTTGAATTCAAGCGACTGGATTCAGGCCGATGTCGCGGTGAAGGCGGCATCGGCGTGTGGTGCAGTTTCGACAGCATGCCTTGGATCGATACGTCGATAAATATCACGCAGCAGTTGCAACGAATGCGGCCAGGTAAATCCATTGGCGATGCGTTCGCGCCCACACTCGCCCATCCTGCGGCGACGCTCGGGATACGCCATCAATACCCGAATCGCGCGCGCCAGTTCGGCCGGCCGATCCGGCGCCACCAAGCGTCCTTCGATGCCATCGCGAATCAGTTCGCGCACCGGTGGCAGATCGGATGCAATCACCGCAACACCTGCAGCCATCGATTCGAGAATCTTCAATGGCGCGCAACCTTGTAAGACATTGCGCGCGCACTCACGCAACGGTACCAGTGAGATTTCCGCATTGACGATCCACGGCGCGAGTTCCGCCGCCGAAAGCTGCCAGCGCCAGACGATACGATCATCGAGGCCGAGTTTGGTCGCGAAACGTTCGCTGCGCCGTGCATCGCGCGATAACTGCGATCCGCAAATCACGAGGTGCAGATCGTCCATATCGGCCAATAATGCAAACGCGCGCAGCAAGGTATCGATGCCTTGCCAGGTTTGCAGTGCGCCGAAATAAATCAGGTATTTTTGCGGTGCCTCGGTTGGGCGCGGTGATGGCTCGATCAGCTCGGCACCGTTCGGCACGACGGTGATTTTGGCGCTGGCAACACCGAGTGATTCGAGCAGGCCGCGCGTCGTGTGCGATGGCGTGACGATCGCATCGCAGCGATCAAGACAATACAACTCGGTGGCGCGAATTTTCTCCAGCGTGCGCGGCGCGATGCCCGGATACGCATGCAACAATTCGATCGAGGGCAGGGCATTGACCTCAAACACCGTCGCGTAATCGTGCGGCCGCGACAACAACGGCACACCGCTCCACGGGTCGCGGAAGTGCGCGATGGCAAGCCCGCTCGCGGCGTGATCCAGAACTCGTTCGAGATACGCGCCATAGGCCGTGGCGCGTTTGAGAAAGTTATCGAACGGCAGCGAAAATCGCAGGATTTCGACATTGCCTTCGCGCTGCTGCACCGGCAGCGTGGTATCGCCCAGCACGTACAACAAACCGCTGCCCGCATAGTCGAACAGGCACGGCGCAAAACGCGCGATATGGTTCGATGCTCCCTTGCACGTCGGGAATCGGTCGAAGGCAGCATAAAGCGATCGCGGTTGGGTCAGCAGCATGGTTCTGGCCGGATTTTCGGCGGAGCGTAGCACTAATCACGGGCATCGCGAAAAGGGGTGTCGGCCGACTTTTTCGAGTGCCGACAGCAATGTCCCCTTTTTCAAATAAACGCGTAATGCATTTTGCAGGGCAACCGCCCAAAGACAACTTTCGGGATTCTCGTTATGTGCAGAAAATACTTCTCGACGGTGCGCTTGCTCTTGGGCATTCACTTATGGTTGTCACGTACCGTGATGGCACTGATGTTGATCTGCGTCACCTTCGCCTTTACGTTCACCAATGCAGCCGTCGCGGGTAGTACGTTCACTGCCACTGGCAGCATGGCCACGGCGCATGTGTATACCGCCGCCACACTGCTATCCAACGGACAGGTGCTGATTGCGGGCGGACGCAATACCAATGGCGTCGTCTCCGGCGCGGAACTCTACAACCCTGCGAGCGGCACGTTCGCGCCGACCGGCGATCTGCTGGTGGCTCGTTATGCCGCCAGCGCAACACTTCTTCCCAACGGCCAGGTTCTTGTCGCGGGAGGTTATGACAGCACCGATCATATGCTGGACACCTGTGAACTTTATAGTCCGGCGAGCGGCATATTCAGCAGCATCGGCAGCCTGATTTCCGCGCGAGCCTTCGCCACCGCGACCATGCTCAACAACGGCCGCGTGCTACTCGCAGGGGGCTTCGGCAAGTTTGGCACGACGCTCGCGACTGGCGAGATCTATGATCCATCGACCGGCGTGTTTACCGCGGCCGGCAACATGCCCACGGCCACCGCATACGCCAGTGCTACCTTGCTGGCCAATGGTGAGGTGCTGATCGCCGGAGGTTCGCTGAGCGGTGTCAATCTTGTCCAAGCGCAGCGTTATGACTCCATCAGCAACACTTTCACCGCCACCGGCACGATGGCGGCGGGGCGCAGGCAGACTGCTGCCAGCCTGTTGCCGAATGGAAAAGTGCTGATCGCCGGCGGCTTCGGTAACGACCAAATCGCGCTCGTCAGTACCGAGCTTTTTGATCCTGCCAGCGGCGCTTTCGTCGCCGGCAATGACCTGATCCGGGCGCGTCAAAACGCAACCGCCACGTTGTCCGGCGGCCAGGTATTGATCGTGGGCGGTAGTGGTGCTGCGGGCTATGTCAGCGGCGCCGAGCGTTACGATCCCGTCACTGGCAAGTTCGCCAGCAACGGCAATCTGAATACCGCGCGCTGGCTTGCGACCGCGACTCTGCTGCCGAACGGCAAGGTGTTGATCGCCAGCGGCGTGGGCAGTGACGGATATCTAAGCAGCGCGGAAATCTACGATCCGGCGGGTGACACGTTGTTGTCGGACGGCTTCGAGGGTTGAGCACGGGTTTCTGCGCCGGATTATTTCTTGCGAAGCACCCTGTTAGCTGTGCCCTTTTGCGTAATCCCGTGGTGAGCGGGCGAACATTCATTAGCTATCGTGTCCCATCCGTCACGATGCGGCTCGGGTAAGCGTCTTTACTCTTTACGCAGACCGAGTCGCATGGAATGTAATCGTGACGCGCAAGCCCGGCGCGCAGTCCGACATTTGCAAGTCCGCATCGTGCAATGCGGTGATCGCTGCCGCCATGCTCAGGCCGAGGCCGTTGCCCGGTGTGCTGCGACTCGCATCCAGCCGGACAAAACGTTGCAGAACTTTTTCGCGCATCTGTGCGGGAATGCCGATGCCGTTGTCGCTCACGGAAACACTCACCGTGGTCGACTTCTGTTCGGCCGCCAATACAATGCGCGCACCTGCGGCACAGTGCCGCGTCGCATTTTCAACCAGGTTAGCGAACAACTGCGTCAGTAGTTCGCGGTCGCCGCTGACGATCAAGCCCGGCGCGATCAGCTCAGCCAGAAACTGTGATTTTTCCTCGAAGGCAGGTTGGTATACTTCTGCAATTGTGCGCAAAATCTCGCTCAGATCAACGGCACTGAAGCTGGCCTTGCGCGCGCCGCTTTCGACCTGCGCAATGCGCAAGAGCGCGCTGAAGGTTTGCAGGATGGCATCGATATCGGTCAGCGTTGCCCCCAGCACCCCATGCAATGCGGCGGCATTTGTCGAACATTCCTGCGCCAGCTCCAGCCGCTGGCGCAGGCGCGTCAGCGGCGTGCGCAGATCGTGGGCGATATCGGTCGATACCTGACGCAGCCCTTGCATCAGCACATCAATGCGATCGAGCATCGCATTCAGACTGACCGCGAGATGGTCAAATTCGTCGCCGCTGCCGTTCAGGGCGATTCGGCGTTGCAGGTTGCCGCCGATGATGTCGCGGCTGGTTTGGCTCATCGCCTCGATCCGGCGCAGCACCGAAAAACTCATAGCGGCGCCGCCGATCAGTACTAGCAGCATGGCCGCAGCGAAGCCCCACATAAACGAGCGTGCGACCGATTCGCGCATCTCGTACACCTGATGCGCGTTCATGCCGATAAACACGTAGGCGCCATCGACCGCATCCACGCCCATTCCGCGAATATCGATGTTGCGAAATTGCGCCAGACGCTCAGCGCCGACCCATTCGCGCACGTCGGCAACCGGATCTAGCCTGGGCAAATTCCCGGCCAGCACATTTCCGACGCGATCCTGCAGCAGATAGAAAAATCCTGGCGATTGCTCGGTCGATTTCTGCACGATATGGCGCAGGCTTTCGAGGCTGGTGTCCGCTGCGCCGTTGCGCAATTCCTTGATCTCGGCGGCCACAGTGATGTCGATCTGGTGCTGCATGAATTGCGTGGTCGACCAGAAGATCACGGCAAACAGCAGCAGAAAACTCACGCCGGTCAATCCGGCATAGAGCAACGTCAGACGAAAGCTGGATGTGCGCAGCAGCCTAGGCAGATTCACGCAGACAGTACCCCGCGCCGCGCACGGTATGAATCAATGACGTGCTGTGTGCCTTGTCAATCTTGCCGCGCAGGCGGCTGATATGGCTTTCGACCACATTGGTGTGCGGATCAAAATGAAAATCCCAAACCTGTTCGAGCAGCATCGTGCGCGTGACCACCGCGCCGGCGTGGCGCATCAGGATTTCGAGCAGACGAAATTCCCGCGGCTGCAGTTCGATGCTCTGGCCTGCGCGCTGCACGCTGCGGGCCAGCAAATCCATTTCGAGATCCGCGACATGGAGCGTGGTGTCGGTAGCGGTCCGGCGTGGCCGTCGGCCCAATGCTGCAACGCGCGCGGCAAGCTCGGAAAATGCAAAGGGCTTCACCAGATAATCATCAGCGCCTGCATTCAAGCCATTCACGCGATCATCGATGCCGCCAAGCGTGGTCAAGAACAACACCGGGGTTTCGATGCCGCCCGCGCGCAAGGTACGCACCAGCGTCATGCCGTCGAGTCCGGGCAGCATGCGATCGACGACCAGCAAATCCCAGTCTTGTCCTGTGGCCTGAAACAATCCGTCGCGGCCGTTGGGCGCAGTGGCGATGCTGTGGCCCGACTCACGCAGACCTTGCATCACATAATTCGCTGTCTCGGCGTCATCTTCGATGAGAAGAATTCTCACTGCTGGCAAGTCTCGCTGGAAATCCTGATGGCTCTCTGCCCGTCGTTCGCGCTTTGCGGAAATGACGGCGTTTGCAACGCCTGCGTATCGCAGCACATCTAGAACGATTCTTATGCCGAGGTCAAGTTGCGAAACGGTAATGTTGCGGCCATGCTGCGACATAGTTGCGTCGCCTAAGTTATGCACTATGCTTACTCCAGCTGGCGCTTGCCAGTTTATTTCTCACGCTACGCTGACATGTGCACTCTGCGCGTTGTCGGCCTGCGCAAGCTACACGGCGCGCCCGCTTGATACGCATGCGGCGGCGAAAACCGATGTGGCCGAACTACGCCATGCGAAGCCATTGCCGGCACGGCTCGGCATTGCCGATATCGAACGTCTGGCGCTGGACAACAACCCCGAGCTGATCGCTGCGCGCACCCAGCGCGGCTTGTCGCGGGCGCAGTTGCGCATAGCCGGAACTCTGCCTAATCCGGTACTTAGCGCGGGCTATCAGGACGTACTCAGCGGGCCTGGCACATTCGCGGCGCTGGCGGCTGGCCTGACCCAAGACCTGAAAGCATTGGTCACGCTTTCGTCGAGGCGCCACGCCGCGCAGAAATCGGCGCAATCGGTGGATGTGACGGTGCTGTGGCAGGAGTGGCAGACTGTCGGCAAGGCAAGACTTTCGGCTGTGGATCTGGTCCAAGGTGACAAGCAACTCGCCCTGTTGCGCAGCAATGCCAAGTTATGGAGCGAGCGAATCGATCGTGGTCGCCAGGCGCTCGCGCAGGGCGACGCGACTCTGACGACGCTGACGCCGGACATTGCGGCCGGTTCCGATGCGCAGAAACTGTCCGACGATTTTGCACGTCAGCAACAGATGCGACGACGCGATCTGAACCTGCTGCTCGGACTGGCGCCGCAGGTGATGTTAGCCCTGACTGACGACGTCGCCGCGCCTGCGCTCGATGCCGAAGCAACCCTCGCGCAATTGCCCGATCTCGCCAATCGGCGGCCGGACTTGATCGCACTGCAACTCGGTTATCAGGCGCAGGAAGAAAAAGTGCGCGGCGCGATCCTCGCGCAGTTCCCGTTGTTTTCGCTCGGCTACAACTATGCTCGCGATACGAGCAACGTGCGCACGCTCGGGCCGCAGTTGACGATGGACCTGCCGGTGTTCGACCGCAACCAGGGCAACATCGCGCAGGAGCAGGCAACACGCGAGCAACTGCATGCCGAGTTCAATGCGCGCTTGATCGCAGCGAAATCCGAAGTCGAAGCACTGCTCGCCGAGCAGAAGATTTTGCACGAACAACTCGCCGCCAAACGCGACCTGTTTGCGGCAATAGCCCCCATCGTTACGAGCGCGGAAAACGCCTACCGCAGCGGCGATATCGACGCGCGAAATTATGTCGATCTCGTCGCCACGCACAATGCCAAACAGCAGGAAATCCTCGCCATGCAACTGACTCTTCTCGAACAGCAGATAGCGATCGCTACCCTGGTCGGTGTCGGCATGCCGCCAGTGGCTTTGGTCGATGCGCAGACGAACTCGGAGACGACGCCATGAAATCCCGAACGCGGTTCGTCCTGCTTGTTGGTGCGCTCGTCGGTACGGCGGCAGGCGTGATGGTTTCTTCCATCCTGCGTGCCGCTGCGGGCGACGCGAAAGCCGAAGCAAGCAGTGTGCTCGTCGAAACCAAACCGGTACGGCAAGGTGAGATTGCCGACAGGCTGATTGCCTACGGTAGTGCCGTGCCGGCGATCAACGGCGGCATGACCATGAGCGTGCAGGCTGAGGGGCGCGTCATAGGTATCATGGCCACCCCGGGCGAAGCCGTGCATACCGGGCAGGCTTTGCTCGAATTTCAGTTGTCGGCGGCGGCCAGCAGTACTTACAGCCAGGCTATTTCCGCAGTCAAACTGGCGCAGGGGGAACAGACCCGAATCGCGCGATTGCTTGAACAACAGCTTGCCACTCGCGACCAGAAGGCGCTGGCCGACAAGGCGGCGAGCGATGCGCAGGCGGCGCTCGCCGCGCTCGAACACGAAACGGGCGGCAGGCAGCAACAGACTTTGCTTGCGCCGTTCGATGGCGTCGTCGCTACGGTTCCGGTCGCGCAGGGCGATCGCATCGCGGCAGGCGCGCCGCTGCTCACGCTCACGCGCACCAACGGCTTGATCGTCACTGTCGGCATCGAGCCAAGCGAGCGGATGCGTTTGAAATTGGGCCAACGTGTAGAAATGGAATCGCTTGGCGATGCGGCAGTCAAGCACGAGGGCAAGCTCGCGCGCATTGATCGCAGTTTGAATCCGAAAACGCGCCTCGTCGATGCGGATATCGCCGTCGAGGAGGAGATACTTCAAGGCGACGCGTTTCGCGCGAGTATCGTCGTCGGTCAGTTGAAGGGCTGGCTGGTACCGCGCGATGCGGTGCTCGACGATGACGAAGGCGCGTACCTGTTCCAGGTTGACGGCAGCAAAGCGGTGCGCGTGAAGGTCGAACGTATCGGCAGGGACGAGGAAACCGCGGTTGTCGAGGGTACGCTGAATGCGCAGCGCGAGGTCGTCGTGCTGGGCAACTACCAGCTCGAAAACGGCTTGGCAGTGCGCAAAGCGCCTGCTGAAAATGACAAGGAAGATGCCGCCAAGGACGAAAAAACACCCGGCGCAAAGAAACCATGAATTTCGTCGGTCTGATCGAACAGCATTCGCGCTCGCTGTTGTGTGTCGCTGGCGCACTGGCGATCGCGGGCCTGGTTGCTGCGCTGTCGTTGCCGGTCGGTTTGTTTCCGCAGGTCTCGTTTCCACGTGTGGTGGTTGACCTCTCCTCGGGCGACAGGCCGGCCGATCAGACTGTGCTCAGCGTGACGCGCCCGGTCGAAGAAGTGATCCGTTCGGTGCCCGGCGTGCGCGAAGTACGCTCGGCCTCATCGCGCGGTGCGGCGCAGATATCCGTCGATTTCGGCTGGGGCCGCGACATGATCGCGACCACGCTGCTGGTCAATGCAGCAATCAGTCAGGTACTGCCGAAGTTGCCCGCCGGAACCTCGTATGGCGTGCGGCGTATGGACCCGACCGTGTTTCCGATTATTTCCTACGCGCTGACCTCGGACAAACTCACGCCGAATGCACTGCGTGATCTCGCGCAGTTTCAGATCGTGCCGCTGCTTGCCTCGGTGCCCGGCCTCGCCCGCGTCGGTGTGCAGGGCGGTGCGATCGACGAAGTGCATGTGCTCGCTGATCCGCATCGACTCGCGACATACAATCTCGGTCTCAACGATCTCGTCGCCGCAATCACGGCAGGTAATGCGCTGCAGGCGATCGGGCGGGTGCAGGATCACGACAAACTTTATCTGGTCGTGTCGAACAGCAACCTGCGCGCGCTCGATGAACTCAAGCAGATCGTGATCCGCAGCGATCCCGCTGGCATCGTGCGCCTCGGCGATGTCGCCGACGTGCAAGCCGGCTCGGCGCCGGAATGGATCCGCGTGGTCGAGGACGGCAAACCTGCCGTGCTGTTCAACGTCTACGAGCAGCCCGACGGCAATGCGGTACAGATTGCACAGCAGGTGCACGAGCGACTTGCCGGGTTCAAGCTGCCGGCAGGCGTGACGCTTGCGAATTGGTACGATCAGAGCGTGCTCGTCGTCGATTCGGTCGCGAGCGTGCGCGATGCGGTGCTGATCGGTCTCGCACTTGCCGGTATCGTGCTGTTCGTGTTCCTGCGCAATGCGCGTGCGATGTTGATCGCTGTTCTCGTCGTGCCGGCTACGCTGGCAATCACGGTACTGCTGCTAGATGCGCTCGGTTTCAGCTTCAACATCATGACGCTGGGCGGCATTGCCGCGGCGGTTGGCCTGGTGATCGATGACATGATCGTGATCATCGAGCACATCGCACGTCGTGCCGGTGCTGCCGGTGTCAGCGACGGCCGCGCGGCTGTGCTTCCTGCCACGCGCGAATTTCTGCGTCCACTGACGGGTTCGAGTCTCGCTACGCTGATTGTATTTCTGCCCTTGAGTTTCATGAGCGGCGTCACCGGCGCATTCTCGAAAGCGCTCGCGGTGACGATGGCGTCAGCGCTGATCATTTCGTATCTGTTCGCCGCACTCATCGTACCGATCCTCGCGCGCCGCTTCATCGATTTCAATCGCTGGCACGATCCGGCTACGGATCGCGAGGACTGGCTTTCGCGTCATCACGCCAATTTGCTCGAACGAGTATTTCGCAAGCCCGTCATTCTTGTCGCCGCCGTTGTGCCGCTGTTGCTGATCGGCGCACTCTCGTATACCAAGGTGCCGAGCGGTTTCATGCCGAAGGTGGACGAAGGCGGCTTCGTGATGGATTTTTATACGCTGCCCGGAACCTCGCTCGACGAAACCGAGCGCGAGTTGCAGCAGGTCGAGGCGATTCTGCACGAGCAGCCCGAAGTGCTGACATTTTCGCGCCGTACCGGCACTGGTCTTGGTGGTGAGCTGGGCGAAGCGCATCACGGCGATTTCTTTGTGCGCCTGAAATCCGATCACGAACGCGGCACCGAAGAAGTGATGGCCGCTGTGCTTGCAGATATCGACAGTACGGTGCCCGGCGTACAAATCGAACTGGCACAATTGTCCGAAGACCTGATCGGCGATCTGACGGCGGTGCCGCAACCGATCGAAATCAAGCTCTATGCCACCGATCCCGCCAAACTGATTCCGCAGGCGCGCAAGGTCGCCGCAGCGATCGGGAAGATCGATGGCGTGGTCGAAATCAAGGACGGTGTGATGCTCGCCGGCGATGGCATCAACGTCAAAATTGACCCGGTCAAGGCCGCGTTCGAATCGGCGACGCCGGATGAAATCAGCAAGGGCGTTGATATCGCGTTGAACGGAGCGATCGCGACGCAATTGCCGCATGCCAACAAGCTGGTCGACGTGCGAGTTCGCATCCCCAATGCGATGAAAATGAGCACAGAAGGTCTGGCCGATCTGCCGATCCGCGCCACAGACGGCCATTTGTTTCCGCTACGCCGCGTCGCCACGCTGACGCCGGTATCGGGCGAGCCGGAAATCTCGCGCGACAATCTCGAGCCGATGGTGGCCGTCACTGCGCGCATCGAGAATCGCGGCATCGGCGCAGCGGTGGCCGACGTGCAAAAAATGCTGGCGCAGCCGGGTCTGCTCGCTTCCGGTGTGCGTTACGAGTTGGGTGGCCTGTATCGCCAGCAGCAAATCGCATTCGCGAGTCTGGCTCTCGTATTCCTTGCGGCGCTGATAGCAGAGCTCGTGCTCTTGCTCGTGCTGTATGAAGATTTCTGGCTGCCGCTGATCATCGTTGGCACTTCGCTGCTCTCGACCAGTGCCGTGTTCACGGCGCTGTGGATCACTGGCGTGGAATTGAATATCACGGCGTTGATGGGGATGACAATGGTGATCGGAATGGCCACCGAAATGGCGATATTTTACGTCAGCGAATACACCGAACTTGCGCACACGCTGCCGCCACGTCAGGCACTCATGGAAGCCAGTCGCAATCGTCTGCGCCCCATTACCATGACCACACTCGCCGCAATTCTGACCTTGATGCCGCTGGCGCTCGCCATCGGCCAAGGCGCGGGCATGCAACAGCCCTTGGCGATCGCGATCATCGCAGGCTTGCTGATCCAGTATCCGCTGGTACTGCTGGCGATGCCGGTGTTGATCGGACTTTCGCTGCGCGGAAAGCCAGCGGCCTTGTCGATCGACCATGCGCATGGATGAAAATGAATATTTCATTCGCTGCGAGGTCGTGATTCGCGGCGATGCAACGAATATTGCCGGCGCTGTGCAGCGTCAGCCGCCCCGGGTTTCACGCTCTGCCGTTGCGGCGGCAATGGCGCGGCCTGGGTAACGCGTGGGTCAAATTTGCAGTTGCTTGTTATTCGGCCGTTACGATGAAAAGCTCGTGGTTTTGCAGCTCACAAACACCTCTGTCTGAGCCGTAAGATTACGGCTCAAAGATGTCTAGAAAAAGCGGGGTGACTCAGCGTATCGCGTGACTACACGAAGATTGATGAAGTGGTGGGCGATACAAGGATCGAACTTGTGACCCCTGCCGTGTGAAGGCAGTGCTCTACCGCTGAGCTAATCGCCCACTATTATCACATTTGCTGCAAGCGCAGGACGTTGAAATGGCGACGTCGGAACTGCATTTGCGATGGTGCCGACGAGAGGAGTCGAACCTCCGACCTACTGATTACGAATCAGTTGCTCTACCAACTGAGCTACGTCGGCAAATGCTCCTTGCTTTGCACTACCTCCTGCATCC
>JAYVTP010000024.1:0-5634 GCA_043788685.1 Pseudolysobacter sp.
AGGTTCAACGCGATCACGTATTGCTCGCTTTTCTCGTTGAGATCCGCCTTCAGCGCGTCGGCGGCAGCAAGCTGCACGTTGGCATCGGCGAAACGCGCCAGCAGACGATCGTCGTTCAAATCGATCGCCTTGAAGTCGATCTTCTTGGCCTGCAGGATGCCGGTGACTTTTTCCTTCAGCGCCTCATCGACGGTCGCGCCACGGTTGGCAGAAATCTGCACCGCGGGTTGCGACTGAAACAGGTTTGGCGACGCGTAGACCAGACCGAGAAAAATAACCACGGCGATCAGCGTGTACTTCCAGCGGGGAAAATCATTCATGCGAAAAATCCAGTTTTATGCTCGCGCCGCAAATAACCGCAGCAGTTAGATCGATGCGTTTCAAACTTCGCCGACAAGCTCAGGCGGATTTCAATGTGCCCTTCGGCAACACCGTAGTGACGGCGCCTTTCTGCAATTTCAACTTCACATTCGGCGCCACTTCGAGCGTGATGAACGATTCGCTGATGTCATCGATGCGTCCCAGCAGGCCGCCCGTCGTGATCACTTCATCACCCTTGGCCAGAGCCGCGACCATGTTGCGCTGTTCCTTGGCGCGCTTCATCTGCGGGCGGATCAGCATGAAATAAAAGATGCCGAAAAGAATGACCAGCGGGGCAAATTGAAGCAGTGGATTTGTGGCCGCACCGCCCGCTGTCTGGGCATACGCATTGGAAATCAGAAAATCCATAAGGCTCTCTATGAGGTTCTGGCGCGCACCATCCCCGATGGTTGGCGGCGTGCAGCAAAAGGGGCCGGATTATGGCATGGCAAGGCGCCGAAGTGCGAGTCAGAGCCGGGTTTACTCCACGCCAGCCTGCTGTCCGGCATAAAACGCGGCGACAAAATCCGCCAGACGGCCTTCAGCAATCGCTGCGCGCAGGCCCAACATCAGCTCCTGATAATAAAACAGGTTGTGGATGGTGCAGAGTTGCGGCGCGAGCATTTCGTTGCAGCGATCCAGATGACGCAGATATGCACGCGAAAAGCCGCTGCGGCAGGTGTAGCACGCACAAGCCGCGTCGATCGGGCGCGTATCCTGACTGTATTTGGCGTTGCGGATGCGCAGCACACCGTGGCGCGTGAACAGATGACCATTGCGCGCGTTGCGGCTCGGCATCACACAATCGAACATGTCGATGCCGCGCCGCACCGCCTCTACGATGTCGTCGGGCCGACCGACGCCCATGAGGTAGCGCGGTTTATCCTGCGGCATCAGCGGCAAAGTGGTTTCGAGCGTGTGATTGCGTTCTTCTTCGGGTTCGCCAACCGCAAGACCGCCGATCGCATAACCATCGAAACCGATATCGATCAGCGCCGTTGCCGAGCGTTCGCGCAACTCGGGATACACACCGCCCTGGACGATGCCGAACAACGAATTGCGACTGCCTTCATGCGCGCGCTTGCTGCGCGCGGCCCAGCGCAACGACAACTCCATCGAGTCGGATGCCTGTTTCAACGTTGCCGGATATGGCGTGCATTCGTCAAAGATCATCGCGATGTCGGAATCGAGCACACGCTGGATGCGCATCGATTCTTCCGGCGACAGAAAAACCTTCGAGCCATCTACCGGCGAGGCAAACGTCACGCCTTCCTCGCTGATTTTGCGCCGCTTGGCCAGGCTGAAAACCTGGAAGCCGCCGGAATCGGTGAGGATCGGCTTGTTCCAGCCGATGAATTTATGCAAGCCGCCGAACTCGCCGACGACATCCAGCCCGGGCCGCAAAAACAAGTGAAAAGTATTGCCGAGAATGATTTCCGCACCGATCTCGACCAGATCGCGCGGCGTCATCGCCTTGACCGAACCGTATGTGCCGACCGGCATGAACGCCGGCGTTTCGATGCTGCCGCGCGCGAAGTCGATGCGACCGCGGCGGGCATCGCCATCGACTGTCTGCAAGGTAAATTGCATCGGACTTTTGTTTGTGTTGGACGATTCCACCAATGAATTCCTGATAGATATTCACGCGACGAGCGCGCATGCAAAAGATTTTTCGATACGAATCGTTCAGTCCGCAGAGGGCGACGGCAAGATCAACATCGCATCGCCGTACGAGAAAAATCGATAACGCTGTTCGACCGCATGCTTGTAGGCGGCAAGCATGAGATTGCGTCCCGCATAGGCCGAAACCAGCATCAGTAGCGTCGATTCGGGCAGATGGAAATTCGTGATCAGCGCATCGATGCTGCTGAAGCGATAACCGGGGAAAATGAAAATCTGGGTCTCGCCGGCGAACGGTAAAACGGCACCATCGCGCGACGCCGATTCGAGCGCACGCACCACCGTCGTACCGACCGCAATCACGCGGCCACCGGCGGCGCGTGTCTGCGCAATTTTTGCGCACAAGGCCGCGCCGACATTCAGCCATTCGCGATGCATCACGTGATCCTGCAAACGTTCGGCGCGCATCGGCTGAAACGTGCCGGCGCCGACATGTAGCGTGACATAACCGAAATTCACACCGCGCGCGCTCAGTGCATCGAGCAACGGCTGATCGAAATGCAGTCCGGCGGTCGGCGCCGCGACTGCACCGACTTCGCGCGCGAACACGGTCTGGTAGCGTTCGAGATCGGCGTTGTCGGCGTCGCGTTCGATGTACGGCGGCAACGGCATGCGTCCGACGCGCGCGAGCAACGTTTCAAGCGCCTCACCGCCTTCGAACTGCAGCACAAAAAATTCGCCGTCGCGTCCGAGCACACGCACCGGCGTGCCATCATCGAGCAGAAACACGCTATCGGGTTTCGGTTTCTTGCTCACGCCAAGTTGCGCACGCGCCTGATTTCCACCGAGCACACGCTCGATCAAAATTTCCACGCGGCCGCCGCTTTGTTTACGCCCGAACAAACGCGCCGGCAACACACGCGTATCGTTGAACACGAGCAGATCGCCGGGACGCAGCAATGTAGTGAGATCGCCAAAAGCACGATCAGCAAAATCTGCTGTGGCGACGTCCACGCATAGCAAACGACTCGCCGAGCGTTGCGGCAACGGCGTTTGCGCGATCAGCTCGGGCGGCAGATCAAAATGGAAATCGGATTTTTTCACGGTCAGGGCGATGGATGACGATTTGCAATTATCGCCGATTCCTCAGCGAAATTTACGTTACTGTGCAGCCACAGCACATAGAAGTCGTTGCGCTACAACCAACCTTTCTGCCGCGCCAGCCGGTAGGCCTCGATGCGATTCGATACGCCGAGTTTGCCGATCGCTTCAGACAAATAATTGCGCACGGTGCCTTGCGACAGGTGCAGTTGTTCGGCGATGTCGGCGGCGGCCATGCCTTCACCGGCAAAGCGCAGTACCTGGCGTTCGCGATCATTCAGCGGATCGTCGCCGGACCACGCTTCGAGCGCGAGTTGCGGGTCGATCGCACGACCGCCGCGATGCACTTTGCGCAATGCTTCGGCGAGCTGGTCTGCTGGCGCATCCTTGAGCAAATAACCCGACACGCCGGCTTCGAGCGCGCGACGCAAATAACCGGGGCGCGCGAACGTGGTCAGGATCACGACCTTGCAGACCAGCCCGCGATCACGAATACGTTGCGCGAGTTCGAGGCCGGTGAGGCGCGGCATTTCGATATCGGTGACTACGACATCGGGCAATTCGCGCGCCGCTAGAGTCCACGCTTCTTCACCATCGGCAGCGCATCCGATCACGTCGAGATCCGATTCGAGTTTGAGCAATGCCGACAATGCGCCGCGCACCATCGCCTGATCTTCTGCAAGGATGACGCGGATCATCGGAATTTTGCTTTGCGATTTTTCATGCCACGCACACTAACAAGCGCCGCGTGCGGACTCAACGTTCGCGACGAGCTCACGCCGCGCTTTGCGTCATCACGGGCGAGCCGTGTTGCGCCATTGATGTATGTGGCGGCAACGGCAGACGCACGCGCAACGTGGTGCCGGCCGCGCGCGCGGATTCGATGCTGAGGCTCGCACCGATCAGCCCGAGACGCTCGCGCATGCCGGCCAGTCCGTTGCCGGGTACGATCGCGCCGCCGCAGCCGTTATCGCTGATCGACAATTCCACCGCGCCTGCGGTGATAGTTAGCAGCAGTCGCGCCTGCGTGGCGCGCGAGTGCCGCTGGATATTCGTCACAGCTTCGCGCGCGGCCATCGCCAATACGGTTTCAATTTCGGCTGACAACGCGCAGTCGGCAAGTTGATAGTCGAAATGTACATTGCTCGATTCGAGCATGAGTTTGGCCGCAGCGACTTCGGGCACGAGGCCGGCGGCGCGAATGCCGGTGATGGCGCGACGCACCTGCGCCAATGCATCGCGCGCGACTCTTTCGACATCGATCACTTCACGACGCGCGGCGGTCAGATCGCGTTCCCACAACCGATTGGCGAGTTCGGATTTCAGCGTGATCAGCGATAACGTGTGGCCTAGCAGATCGTGCAGATCGCGACCGATGCGCTCGCGTTCGGCGAGGGCGGCGAGGCGACGAACTTCGTCGTGGCTGAGCTTGAGTTCGGCATCGCGCTGATGCTTGCGCGCGAGCATGATATTCATGACGCACACGACGATGCCGAGCACCGCAGTATTCAGCAAAAAGATCAGCGGAAATCCGAGCAGCAACCATTCCGCACTGTAGGCCAGCAGCAGCGCGGCCATGCACTGCAGCGCAAAGCGCGTGCGGCCACAAAATGCGAGAAATGCACACGCATAGATGATGTAGCCGTTCGCACCGGGATTGACTGGCGTGATCAGAAAACCCAGCGCGGCAATGCCCAGCGTATGCCACAGCAACTGGCTGCGATCACGATAATACGCACGAAAGTACAGCCACAAAAAGGCAAAAAAACTGGCGATCGTCGGCCACAACCAATGCGGGAATTCATCACCGAGCATGACCAGCGGCGTGGCGAAAATCCAGAACGACCAGATCAGCATCATGATCGGCAGCCAGCGCGTATCGCCCTGCTGATTCACGTCATACGTTTCACGGCTGCAGATCAGTGAATTTTCGGTGGGTTCGAGAATAATGAACATTTACCCGGGCTCCGTGGCACGCACAAAACAGAATTGTTGAGCTATCGCCTGTGCGCAACAGCGCTATCGACGTCGATCATGGCATCGTTGGCGGCGCCATCAAACCGCTCATTTCGGAGTCGGAAAAATTTGCGGCGATAGCAACTTGCGCATGGCTATGTTTTAGCGCGGGTGAATGCGACATCCACGGCGTCATCGCAGCAAACCCAATGCCCATAAGCACGGCAAGCACGAAACGGAATTTCAGATGGTATGACATGAACTTTCTCCAACACTCACGATACCTGATAAAACAACGTCGCAACTGGTTCAGCCGGCGCGCTGCAAACGCCGCAGCGCGATAACGAACAAGGCCGCAGTCATGGCGACCAGCACAGCACCATGCATCGCCAGAAGGCCATCGCTGCCCTGCCCGATAACGGCCAAGGTGAGTTGCGACAAATGATACGGCGGCCACAGCGGCGCGATCTGCGCGACCATGTTCGGCAGCATGCGCAGCGGCATCCCTAATCCCGACAGAAACGCCATCGGCAGATAGATCAGATTGATGATCGCGGGCGCGGCTTGCGCGCTGGCGTAACTGCCGACCACGAGGCC
>JAYVTP010000025.1:0-1617 GCA_043788685.1 Pseudolysobacter sp.
TGGCGCGCCGATTTTCGCTTCGACTATTTCGATCAGGATCAGTTGCGCGCCGGCAGCGATAAAGTCTCGCGCAGTAACGTCAGTTCGGCGGATCAGGAAGTTCAGCAATACACGATCAACCGAAACTACAACCTCGCGCTCGATTACAGCCCGAACAAGAACTGGGGCATCGGCATTCAACTGCCGTGGAGCAATCGCAGCCACGCCACGCTGGCCGAAGGCGATAGCGAAATCTCGACTTCGCATGACAGCGGTATCGGCGATCTGCGTGTGCTCGGACGTTTTCAGGGATTCAACGATGAGCACAATATCGGTGTGCAGTTCGGCCTGAAATTCGCCACCGGAAAATTCAACGACACGTTTGCCAGCGGACCGCAAACCGGAGAAATCGTCGATCGCGGTCTGCAGCTCGGCACCGGCACGACCGATCTGCTGTTGGGCGTGTACGGCTTCGGTGCGCTCACGCCCGACTGGGGATATTTCGCGCAAGCGCTCGTGCAACAGCCGCTCAATTCACGCGAGGATTTCAAACCGAGCGCAGGCGTGAATCTCAATCTCGGCTTGCGCTATATGGCTAGCACCACGTTCGTGCCGCAGTTGCAGATCAATGCGCGCATCGAAAAACGCGAAGTCGGCGCGAATGCCGATGTCGACAACAGTGGCGCGAGTCTGCTGTATTTGAGTCCCGGTGTGACGTGGAATATCAACCGGCGGTTCTCGGCATTTGCGTTCGTGCAGGTTCCGTTATATCAGCGCGTGAACGGTTTGCAGATCGAGGCGCGGCAACTCGGTTCGATCGGACTGCACTACATCCTCTGAACCAAGCCGGCAGCGCAACAAAGTTCGCAAGCCGTCGCGACTACGCATTAGACTAGCGTTTTGCCGACAGGTTGGCGCCCTCACATGCATGTTGTCAGTTTGCCTTCGCTTGCCGATATCCAGATCGGCGTGATCGGATTGGGGTATGTCGGATTGCCGCTGGCCGTGGCATTTTCGCGGCAGCGGCCGACGCTGGGTTTTGATATCGATCAGCGCCGCGTAACCGAACTGAAACAGCAGCAGGATTCAACGCTCGAAGTCAGCGCCGATGAGTTGCGCGCGGCCACTCAACTGAGTTTCAGCCACACCGCCGCCGATCTCGCGCAGTGCAAAGTCTTTATCGTGACCGTTCCCACGCCGATCGACGATTTCAAACGTCCCGATCTGCGTCCGCTCGAATCCGCCACGCGGTTTATCGCGAACGCGCTGAAACCCGGCTCGGTGGTGATTTACGAATCGACCGTGTATCCCGGCGCGACCGAAGAGATATGCGTGCCGATCCTCGAACACGAATCCGGCCTGCGCTTCAATCAGGATTTTTTCGTCGGTTACAGCCCCGAGCGCATCAATCCGGGCGACAAATTGCATCGCTTGGAAACCATCGTCAAGGTCACATCGGGATCGACACCCGATGCCGCCGAATTCGTCGATCAGGTGTATCGCCTGATCGTGCAGGCGGGCACGCACAAGGCATCGTCGATTCGTGTCGCCGAAGCGGCCAAGGTGATCGAGAACACGCAGCGCGATGTGAATATCGCGCTGATCAACGAACTCTCGTTGATCTTCCATCGGCTCGGC
>JAYVTP010000026.1:0-22452 GCA_043788685.1 Pseudolysobacter sp.
TTTCTCGGCGAAAGCTGCCGACCGCGATACATCATGGCAGGATTACATGAGCGCAGTCGAATTACCACAGTTTGAAACCAGCGGTACGGCCTGGGGGCCCGTGCTGCGGACCTTGCTGGTCTGCGATCTGGTCGACAGCACCGCGCTCGTGCAACGCCTCGGCGATCAGCTCGCGTCCGAACTCATGCGCAAGCACGATCGTGTTGCGCGCGCTCTGCTCACGCGATACGTCGGTCAGGAAATCGACAAGACTGATGGCTTTCTGGTGATGTTCGAGCGTCCCATTCAAGCCATCGGTTTCGCCCTCGCATATCAGCGCGCTTTGCGTCAGCTCAGCGAAGAAGAATCTACTACGATGCGGGCGCGTGTCGGCATCCATGTCGGCGAAGTGATTTTATGGAACAACACCCCGGCCGACATCGCCAGCGGTGCCAAACGCGTCGAGGTCGAGGGCTTGGTCAAACCCATCGCCGCACGCTTGATGGATCTGGCGTTGCCGGGCCAGATTCTGGTTTCCGGCGTGGCCTACTCGCTGGCGCAACGCGCACAGAGCGAACTCGATCACGATATGGAAGCGCTGCGCTGGAGCATGCACGGCCGTTACAATTTCAAAGGCGTTAGCCAAATCGTGCCAGTGTTCGAGGTCGGTGAAACCTTGCTCGCGCCTTTCCGTGCGCCGCCTGGCGGCAACAAGGCGCGTCGTGTGCTGCCGTGGTGGCGCCGTCCGCCGTTTGTCATCGCGGAAATATTTGCGCTGATCCTTGCCATTGGCGTGCCAGTGTATCTGACCGCGCGCAGCCAGCCCGCGCTTGCGTTCGGCGCACGTGACTGGGTCGTGATCGGCGACCTGCGCAACCTCACCGGCCAGACCGTATTCGATGCCTCGCTCGACGCCGCATTGCGCCTGAGCCTGGAGCAATCGCGCTACGTCAATATCGTCTCGTCGCTGCAAGTGCGCGATACGCTCAAGCGCATGAACCGCGCGACCGATACCATGATTGATCGCGGTATCGGTGCCGAGATTGCGCTGCGCGAAGGCGCACGCGCATTGATCCTGCCGAGCATCGCGGAAGTCGGCGGCCGAGTGCGCGTAGTCACCGAGGTGATCGATCCGCATACACAGACCACAGTCTACGCCAACACCGCCGATGGCATCGGCATGGAATCCGTACTCGGCTCAGTGGACAACGTCGCACACGAACTACGCGAGCGGTTGGGCGAAGCTTTGGCATCGATCAACAGTGATAGCCAACCGCTGCCGAAAGTTACGACAGGAAATCTGGATGCGTTGCGGGCGTATGCGTTGGCCGAGCGTGCATACGTCCAAGGCCAGAATGGAGAAACACTAGAGTTTTACGATCAAGCAATCAAACTCGACCCGAATTTCGCTTTGGCCTATATGGGCAAGGCAAAGGTGCATTTAGGTGCCGATGATCGTGTTGTCGCACTGGCAGAATTAAAACAAGCAAGCGCTTTGCGCGAACACCTGCCCGCACGTGATGCTCTTAGGCTTGACGCTTACCTTGCAATGTACGGTAAGCCCGCCGCGATGATGGAAAAATGGAAGTTATATGGCTCATTGTATCCGGATGCATATTTCGCGAAATTAAATTATGAGTATGTAGCCTTAAATTACACAAGCCAATTTGATGAGGCAATCATCGAAGTTAAGAAAGCAATCTCTGAACATAATCCTGATGTCGGATATGCCTATTATTCACTAGCACTTTTATACCTAGCTACCGAGAAATATGACGAAGCATTTTCTAATCTCAAGCAAGCGCAGGCTCTCCAAGGTCAGAGGCTAGGTCTCGTTATTGTCGATGCTTACGCAGTCATCCGCCAATTCGATAAGGCTAATATTGCTTTCGCCAACGACAAGCGAACTGGCATAAGCAGTAATGATCTTTCCCGCACCCTTACATCTATCACATTGCCATTAGATCAGGGTAATTGGAATGATTCTTTGAGCATGGCGCGCCAAGCAATAAGTACCGCTGAACAAGTAGGATCACTTTATGGCCGTTTATTTCGCGCTACTGAATTGAGCCTACTTGCACTACGTGCCCCCGACAATGACTACGCGATCCGTCTTAAATCATTTTTAGATAGTGAAATTGGAATAATACAGAATAAAGAAGATGTCGATCATGACGTGGCCGTATTCAATGTGTTACTTGGCGCCTATCTCTCCGCGCGAAGCGGGAAAATTGATCTCGCAAATAGTGCGATTGCCGCGGCACGCGACGATGCGCTCAACAGTGGGTACCCGCATCTGACAAATATTCTAGCGATTGCGCAGGCAGAATCTGCGCGCGCAACGGGCAAGACAGAAGATGCTGCTCGCTTACTCAATGCCGAATTACGTGGAACAGAATTATTTCTCACGCACGTCGCATTGCGCGACACCTATATTACAGCTCAAGACATTGAAAAGGCTCTGGATGAATGCGCTTGGCTAACCAGCCACCGCGGGCGTGCCTACGAAGAATCAGCTAACCATCAGGTTCTTCAGCCAATGAACGTGGCCGAGTCCGATCTTTCAATATTGCATCAAGCCGAACTTTCGAAAAAACTGGACAAGAAAGAGCAGTCGAACCAATATTTGGTGGATTTCAAAAAAGCTTGGCCGAGAGTCGATCAACTCAGCTTCCTGTCTGAAAGGCTAAACAACTTTCAGCAATGAACCTTGATCTCTGAGCTTCTGAATTTTCTATCGATCCAATAAAAAAATACCCCGCCTCAAATGACGGAGTATTAACTGCGTTTTTGGTTTTTTGATTAGGCTAAATTCGCCATGAATCCCGAATTTTTACTCGTCTTAACGGATAAAATATCAGGGTAGCGCGAGGCGAAACCAACTATTTAGACCTTGAATACGGCCATATTTAGTGCTGATGTGAGCTGCGAATGAATTGTGACTCGAGTCTGCTGAATTACTTGTTTGCTGGGTAAATTTGAAGCTGACATGCATGCGCAGTCCTGTTTCGGATTTGTCGATCCGGCCTGCTTCAATGCAGCTTCTGGATCTTTCTGAAATAAAGCGCGAAAGGTATCGTCGGTAGCAAGTTTTTCGAGCAGCATTTCGACGACATTGTGCGGTAACGGTTCGCCAGCCATAAATCCCCCTGAGTTGTACTTGATGGCCTCAGTCAGCAATCTGTCTGAGGTGCGATGCGTTGTGTCTGTGTCTATTCATTTTTCGCGACCTCAGATCGCTCGTGGTTTGACGGAGCAATCACCACAGCCGTGCGAAAACGTCTATGGATTTCCGCACAATCTAAGTGTTACGCGCAACGCTGGCAAGCCATATCAACCGTGTCGGCTCTATGGATCGGTGGACCAGCGATAATTTCGCCTGCGATCTCGTTTTTCGATGGTGAAGTACTTTGATCTCTGGCTACGCAACACCGGCGCGCTGAATTGGCCGGAGCAGCGCGTGAGGCATAATCGCAATCAACCGTGATGGGAGGAGCCGCCTGGCTGGAGGTAAAACTGAAGCTATCGTCCAATCCCGTTTGCGAGCCGAAAGCTTCTCGCATCATTGCAAATTGGCGGGCCTGAGCTTGTTCTCAATGCGCCAGCTCAGGCCCACCGAAATGAGTCAAATCTTCTTGCCGCATCTTAATGACATGACGGAAAATCATACGAATGACGCTGCCAAGTTATCCCACAACCGTCTGCGCTACCCAGCGCTGAATTAACCCACTTTGAATATGGTATGACTAAGATTGGAAGTCAACTGCGATAGCAGAGAACTCCAAGCCAGGCGCACGCTATCTTTGCTAGGCAGGAGAGATGCATGTATACAATCCGAACTCTCGATCGCATTTTCTACCCCAACAGACTCCAGCGCTGCGATCGGATCTCGCTGGAAGAAACTGCGATATTCGTCGTCGTTGGCCAATTTATCCAGCAAGCGTTCTACTACTGCCAATGGCAACCCCCGCTTCACCGATTTTTTTACTGGCGGCGAATAAAACTCAATGGCAGACGTGTCGAGCTCAGCCAAAACACCGCTATCCAAAATCAAATTTGTCATCAATATTCTCCATAGGCTTAAACCATTGAACCCGGAATGCCGCGGCTCCGGCAAACGAGGCATTGAACTCATACCCGTACCAATATTTTTATGCAACCACCCTACTTGCAGCGTATGTCACGTATATTTTTCTGCGCCAATCCCGACAGTTCAATTGTCCAGGCCATACTGTTTCATGACTGCGCTCAACGGCATTGCTGCCGAGCGGCCAGCGCGAACTTCGATCAGCTCTTTCTCAGCAAGATAGATATCTTCCAGATCATCAATGTGTTGAAGAATGGCTTCGCGAGCATAGAAGGTTTTGGTGCGTCCCGTCGCCTTGGCCAGTGCTTCAAGGCGCTTTTCAATTTCCTCAGGGAGTCGTATGGCAAGCATGGGCTTTTCCTATTTTGATATACAACTATAACCCATGTTTTTGTTGTCGCTTGCGTCGAAACTGGACGAGGGTGAAATAGGTTATCGTGCCCATCAGCGTAAATCTCTTTAGTCCTTGGCCGAGAACCTCCCGTGCAAATCCGCCGTTGCTCCGTTTTACTGATCGAACCACGCGAAAGCGTGGCGTTTGACCTTGATTCCCTGCTCGCTGGTGGCAATGGCTTGAGCGCGAATATCGAATTGCTGGCGCTGGCGCCGCACCTGCTTTCCGAAGTAGCGATCAGCTCCGTTGAAGCCGACGCGCTCGGTGCTATTGGCGCCACGTCATGGACGCCGTTTGATGCGCTCGCGGAAAAATTCGATGCCGCGTTGTTGCATGCGCTGCTGCAGAAAGGTCTGCTGATCGGCGATGACAACGCACACGTGGAAAATCGCAAGTGTGACGAAAAATTACGCGGCGCGAACTGGCATCCGCATTCAGCGGTAGCGCATTATTTCGGGCGCTGGCAAGGCGTGACATCGGGCGAATCGGCGGATCGGGCTGGCTACAAAAGTTCGGTCGAACTGGCCGAACGTCTCGGTGCATCGCCACCGCATGTGCATGCGCGCGTTCCTGCCGGGGAGCGCATTGCATTGCCCGAAACCGCGGCCACCGCGCTGGACGAATTACTCGCAAAACGCGTGACGTGTCGCAATTTCGATACGACTCAGCTGCTGCCACTGGCGACATTCTCGCGTTTGTTGTGGCGCGTATTCGGCGCGCAGGCGGCGGTGGAAATGGTCAAGGATCACATCCTGATCAAGCGCACCAGCCCGTCCGGTGGCGGGCTGCATCCGACTGATGCGTACCTGCTGGTGCAGCGCGTCGAGGGCATCGCGCCGGGCCTGTATCACTACCATCCAGTCGATCACGCGCTGGAACCGCTGCCCACGCCCGATGGCGATCTGCATGCACTGTCCAATACTTTTGTTGCGGCACAAAACTACTATGCCGATGCGCATGTGCAAGTGGTGCTGGTATCACGTTTTGAACGCACGTTCTGGAAGTACCGCAACCACAGCAAGGCGTATCGCGTCTGCCTGCTGGATGCCGGGCATCTGTCACAGACCTTGTATATTTCGGCGACTGAATTCGGCCTCGGCGCGTTTATCACGGCGGCCATGAACGAGGTCGATGTCGAACAGGCGCTGGGGCTTGATCCGCTGCAGGAAAGCCCGGTCGCGATTTGCGGTTTCGGCATCCGCAGCAGCGAATTTGCAACGATCGAGTTCGATCCGCAACAGGCGATCTGGTCGGCGGAACAAAGTGCCGCGGTCGGTATTCCTGCTGCGCCGACGCAGAATTCAAACGCGCAGCTCAGCAAAGAATCTGATAGTTAGATCCTGTCAAAATCAGCTCGGACAAGGCCCGCCAGCATCGGTCCATTGCTTGAACCGGGCGACAAAATCGGCATGCGCAATCGGCACCGGCGCGCGACCAATGCCCGGATCCCAGCCCCACAACACCAGCTTGTCCTCGTCGACATGCTTGAGCAACGCGGCCAGATCCTTGCCGCCATTCGCCTTTTGATCCTTCAAGCCATTGCACAGTTGCGCCGAGGTCTGGCCGATAAAAACCATCTTGTGTTGCGGCGGCGGCAGATGCCAGTTTGGCGCACCGGGCGGCACGTGCGCACCGTAGCTTGCGTGCAAATTGGCCTGACCGTGGCAGGTGCTGCAGTTCATCGCGGCCATGCCGAAACCCGCCGGCCCGCGCTGCACATTTTGCGCATGCGCCACGCCTTGATCGAACTGCAATGGTGCATCGCCCGGGATGTGGCAATTTTGGCAACGCGGATTTTGCAAGACCGCGCGGATGGTCTCGAACGCGGCGATCGCTTCATCCTTGTTCGCCGCCGCCTGGCTGCGCGACACCAAACTCACGCTGGCGATAACAGCGACACCGATCGCTGCGGCAATCATGGTTTTAATCGGACGCATGGTAAATCCTCTTGAGGCGCACAATGCAGCGAATCGGATCAAGTCAGACGCAACGGCAGCTTGCGCAAACGTTTGCCATTCAGCGCAAACAACGCATTCGCCACCGCTGGCGCAATCGGTGGCAAGCCGGGCTCACCAACGCCGCCGGATTTTTCACCGCTATCGACGATATGCACTTCGACGACCGGCATCTCGTTCATGCGCACGACCGGGTAATCGTGGAAATTCGATTGCACGACCTTGCCGTCCTTGAACGTGATCTCGCCGTGCAGCGCGGCCGATAATCCATAGACGATGCCGCCCTCGATCTGGGCGCGAATGGTTTCGGGATTGACGAAAATGCCGCAGTCGATCGCAGCGACCACACGATGCACGCGAATCTTGCCGTTTTCGATCGAAACTTCGGCGACCTGCGCGACAAAACTGCCGAACGATTCGTGTACCGCGATGCCACGCGCATGACCTTTCGCCAGCGGTTTGTCCCAGCCGAATTTTTCGGCGGCTTCGTTGAGCACGGCGAGATGGCGTTTGGCGCCGGCTTTCTCGAGCAGCGCACGTCGAAACACGAGCGGATCCTGCTTCGCCGCGTGCGCGAGTTCATCAATGAAACTCTCGACCACAAATGCGGTGTGGGTATTGCCGACCGAACGCCACCACAGCACTGGAATTCCTGGCTTGGGCGAATGCAGTTCGACCAGATAATCCGGTATGGTTTTCAGGTATGGCGAATCCGCCGCGCCTTCCACCGAGGTGGCATCGATGCCGTCCTTGATCATCGCTGCGGCGAACGGCGTGCCGGCAATAATGCTCTGGCCGACGATCACATTGTGCCAGCCGAGAATCGCGCCCTTTTCATCCAGCGCGGCGCGAATATTATGCAGCCACATCGGCCGATAATATCCACCACGCGTATCGTCCTCGCGCGTCCACACCACCTTGACCGGCACCTTCGCGGCCTTCGCTACTTCAACGGCTTCGCCGACAAAATCCGACGCCGGATTGGCGCGTCGACCGAAACCGCCGCCGAGAAACATCGTGTGGATCGTGACCTGCTCGGGCTTGAGTCCGAGGATATGCGCAGCCGCACCTTGATCGCCGGTCTGGAACTGCGTGCCAGTCCAGATCTCGCAGGAATTTTCACCGAGCTTGACGGTGCAATTGAGCGGCTCCATCGCCGCATGCGCAAGATACGGCACCTCGTATTCGGCCTCGATTTTTTTCGCGGCCTTGCTCAAAGTTGCGTTGGCATCACCCTTCGCCGACGCCTTGCTGCCGACGGTCTTGGCCAGCGCGCCATATTCGCTGCGCATCTTGGCGGAATCGAGGCCAGCATTTACGCCGAGATCCCAATCGATTTTTAATGCATCACGACCGGTTTTTGCCGCCCAATAGTTGTCCGCAAGCACAGCGATGCCACTCGGCACCTGCACCACAAGACGCACACCCTTGATCGCCTGCGCGGGTGCGGCGTCGAAAATTTTTACCTTGGCGCCGAACACCGGTGCGCGTGCGATCACCGCCGTGAGCAAGCCATCGAACTGGACATCCATGCCGAACTCGGCGCGCCCGGTGATTTTCTCCGGCGTGTCGAGGCGTTTGGTCGGCTTGCCGATCAGCGTCCAGTCGCGACGATCCTTCAATTTGATTTCGCCCTTCGGCGTAAGCGCCGCGGCGGCAGTCGAAAGCTCGCCGTAAGTTGCGCGATGCGCGCCGCAACTGACCACGCCATCGGCGACATGACAATCGCCAGCGGCAACTTTCCATTGCGCCGCAGCGGCCTGAATCAGCAACTCGCGCGCGAGTGCGCCGGCCTGACGGTAACGATCAAACTCCGACCACGTCGTGCTCGATCCGCCGGTCATCTGGATGCCGTAGACGGTGTGCGCATAGGTCGGTGCGGCGGGCGCGTGCTCGACCTTGATCTTCGACCAGTCGCAGCCGAGTTCTTCGGCGATCAACATCGGCAACGTGGTCCAGATGCCCTGGCCCATTTCCGAATGCGACAGCAAGACAGTGACGCTGTTGTCGCTGGCTATTTTCAAAAACGCATTCGGCGCGGGCGGCGGCGCGGGTTTTGCGCTACCTTGCGCCAGCGCAAACCGGCCGACACCCGGAACGCTGAATGCGATGACCAGACCGGCGGCAGTGAGCGTGGTTTTGAGAAAATCACGGCGGCCGCGCTGAGGTAGCGCAGCATCGTCGGGCACTTCGTCGATACGCGCGTTCATGCTTTCACCTCGCCAAGTTCAGCGGCGCGATGGATCGCGGCGCGCACGCGCTGGTAGGTTCCGCAGCGGCAGATATTGCCGGACATCGCGGCATCGATATCGGCATCCGAAGGTTTTTTGTTGACAGCCAGCAACGCCACCGCCGACATGATCTGACCCGACTGGCAGTAGCCGCATTGCACCACGTCGAGCTCGGCCCAGGCCTTCTGCACGACATGATCGCCGTTGGTGGAAAGCCCTTCGATGGTGGTGATTTTCGCGCCGTTCGCGGCACTGGCCGGCGTCACACACGAACGCACCGGCACACCGTTCAGATGCACCGTGCATGCGCCGCATTGGGCCATGCCGCAACCGAATTTAGTGCCGGTCATGTTGAGCACATCGCGGATGACCCAGAGCAGCGGCATATCGGGCGCGACATCGACGTCGTGATCGTGACCATTTACATTGAGTTTCATACGCTACCTCGGTTGGCTTTCAGGCTGAGCGAAAGCGTACTCCTCGGTTTCGTATGGCGCTAGCGCAAGGCGGAAAGATCGAAGGCGTGATCGATATCGACGGCCAGCGCCGGACTGTCGATTACTGTCACTTCGGTTTTGCGCTGACGCAATAAATCGCGCGCGCCCTCATCGCCGCGCAAAAATTTTTCATCGAGCCAGTGCCGTGGCAACAACGCCGGCACACCGACGGTACCGGCATAAGCCGACGCAACGGCGTGTAGCGGATTGCTGTGCCAGACATCGCGCAATGCGATCAGGTGTGGCGCGGTCAGCGCGGGCTGATCGCACAGCACAATCATGACTCCATCGATATTTGCAGCCAGCGCCTGCACTGCGTAGCGCAAGGATGCGCCCATGCCGTCACGCCAGTTTTCGCAAACCAGCGTGCGGATCGGCAGATCGGCAATCGCCAAGGCCATGCGCGCTGGATCGGCACCAAGCACAACGACAGCGTCGGCAGGCACTGTCGCCAGCGCAAATCGCGCGGCGCGATGCAATAAAGTTTCGCCTTCGTGCTGCAACAATTGTTTGGGCTGACCAAGCCGTGAGGAACCACCCGCGGCGAGCACGACCACGGCATGACGCAAGCTCTCAGTCATGGTTTTTTACACGTTGCGCGTTGCCGGCGAAATGTTGTTGCAACTCCGCAGCGATGCTCAACGCGATGGCTTCCGGGCCTTGCCCACCCAGCGGCAATCCGATCGGTGCGTGCAAACGTGGCTGCAGAAGCGCCGCATCGTCGCCGAGCTCGGCGAGCAATTCGTCACGCCGCGCCGGTGGTCCAAGCAAACCGATATAAGCGATGTCACTTTGCGCGAGAAAACGCAGATGCGCGAGATCGGTGCTGAAGTTGTGGCTCATCACCAAGGCCGCGTCGAAGTTTGTTGTCCGCAACTGCGCGTGTGCGGCGAGCGGCGCGAGTTCGATCACATGATCAGCCGCCGCCCGATGCGCAAGCTGCGACCAGCGGCCGCGGTGCTCGACCACCCACGATTGCCAACCCATCTGCCGCGCGCATGTGAGCAAGCTCGGCGTTTCCGGGCCGGCGCCGAGCAGCAAAATCCGTGATGGCGGAGCGATAAAAAATCGCGTGGTCGTTGTCGAAATTTCTGATGTATCGATCACATGCGGTACTTGCGAATTCGTACCAGCGTTATTCCAGGCCCATCGCTGCGTCGTGGTATACGCGCGGCCTGCGCCGATGTCACCCGTAACATCCAGCTCGATCGTCAGCGCCAGCCCCACGTGCTGCGACCACTCGAGTGCTTGCAACAATGGCGCTGCCGATCGCGCCGATTGCGGCAACAACAAAACCCACATGCGCCCGCGACAACCGATGCCCGATCCGAATACCAGATCCTCGTCGCTCTGCGTATTGAACTCGACGAGCTGCGCACGTTTTTTCGCCAGCACTTCGCTCGCTTTCAACTCGAGTTCGGGTTCGAGACAGCCGCCACTGATCACGCCGGCGCGCACACCGCCGGTATCCAGCAAGACCAAAGCGCCGGGCTTCCTGTAGGTCGAACCTTCAGTTGCGGTGACGATCGCCAGCACCAGATCCTGGCCTTCTGCCTGTAGCGCCAGCGCGCGCTCGATCAAGCCGCGACTGCCGCCGCAAGCGATGACGTGCGGATTATTCAGATCGGAAACGGACATCGATTCTGCGTTCATGCATCAAGGCTGTTGCGATTGCGCTCAAGTGTAGCCGCTGTACGGCGAGTGTTGAGATCGCCGCGCAATCCGTTCGCGCGATTCGATCTGGATCGATTCGTTGTCAGGCTTCTGCAAGCGAGCGCGGCTTAGTCTTGCTATACTTATCGAGCATACGTGTCAATCCGAATGCCGCGTGGTTTCGTAGATTTTGCCTCCAGACCTTTTTGCTTATGACTCGTTTTTTTCTGCAGCGCAGTATCACCGCACTCCTCCTGCTGACCAGCACCGTAGTCGCGTACTGCGATGACTCGTCATCGCATACCGCGCTTACCCTGACCGATGCACAGCGCTTGCTCGAAGCGCGCAATATCGATCTGCGCCTCGCGCAAAAAGCGCTCGGCGCGGCAGCGGCGGATGTGATCACGGCACACGAGCGACCGAACGCTACCGCAAGCCTGAATTCGGCCTCGATCAATCCTTCAAGCGGCGTCGGCAGCGGCCCGCTCTGGCACAAACGCGCCGACAGTATTTTTCGTATCGACCAGCCGTTCGAACGTGGCGGCAAAAGCAAACACCGTATCAATGCGGCAACCGCTGCGCTCGACGCCGCTCAGGCCGATCTGTTCGACAGCGAACGCCAGCAGCGGCTGATGCTGGCGCAGGCGTATTACGATCTGAAGCGCAAGCAGGACAAGTTTGCGACTACCGAGGAAATCGTCGCGCTCGAACAAAAATCGCGCAGCGCGGCCGATCTGCGTTTGCATTACGGCGATGTCGCACGGCTCGATGTCGCGCGCCTGCAGATCGAAGCCACACAAGCCGAAAATTCACTGACTAGCGCCGCAGCCGATTTGCGTGCAGCGCGAATCGTGTTGGCCGCATTGCTCGATCTCGCGTCCAACACCGATCAGTTGCGCGCGATCGACGACTGGCCCGAGCCGCCCGCCAAAACCGAAGCCACGCCCGAATCCGATCTCAGCCATCGGCCCGACATGCTCGCCGCCACGGCGCGCATGCATCAGGCCGAAGCCACGCTGGCGCTGGCCCACGCGCAGCGCAAACGCGATGTCACCGTCGGTTTGCAGTTCGAACATTACCCGCCTGATGCGCCGCGCACGTTCGGTTTCGGCATCAGTATTCCACTGTTTACCGGCAACAATTATTCCGGCGAAATCGCACGCGCCAACGCCGATCTCGACAGCGCCACGACGCAGCGCGACAAGGTTCGCATCGCGGCCCAAGCCGAGATCGCGCAGGCCATTTCCGACCGGCAATCCGCCGCGGAAAAATACCGGCGCTACAACGATCAGTTGCTGATCCAGGCGCATGCCGCGGCGCAAATGGCGGAAACCGCCTACGCCCAGGGCGCATCGAGTTTGACCGATCTGCTCGATGCAAGACGCGCGTTGCGCAATACCGAAAACGACGCGGTCGATGCACGTGCCGACTACGCCAACGCCGAAGCCGAACTTCGCGCCGCACTCACCACGAGTGCCGACAATCGCCCCGCCGCGGTGAGCGAGTCCGGCCAACCAAAAACGCATTCCATCGAGCTTCCCGACCTGCCATGAAACCTCAACATTTTGCTCTAGTGATTGGCGGCATGGCACTTTGCGCGTATGTCGGGTTTCGTGTGCTCTCCGCAGCGCCAGCAGGATCTGCCTCGCCAGCAAGCAAGACCAGTGCACCGACCGATACGCTGCATTACGCGCCGGGCGCCGAGCAGTTGAGTTTTCTCGATATCCAGCCGGTGCAACTGCGCGCACAACCGGTGATGGATTCGTTACCGGGCAAGATTGCTTTCGACGAAGATCACACCGTTCGCGTTTTTGCGCCGGTCTCCGGGCGCGTGGTCGCGTTCGGCGCAACGCTCGGCAGCGCGGTGAAATCCGGCGATGTGCTGGCCTGGCTGGCATCACCGGAATTCGCTCAGGCGCTTGCTGATTCGCGTAAGGCAAACAGCGATCTCGCGCAGAAACGCAAGGCCGCAGATCGTGCCTCGGCACTGGTGGCAGCTGGCGTAGTCGCACAGAAAGATCTTGAAGGCGCGCACGCCGATTTCGAGCAGGCGCAAGCCGAAGCGTCGCGGGCGCAGCAACGCCTGCGCCAGCTCGATGCCGGCAAACAATCGGGCGATCGTTACGCCTTGCGCGCACCGATCGACGGCATGCTGGTGGATCGCAGCATCAACCCCGGCATGGAAGTTCGCCCGGATGCAACCACACCGCTGTTCATCATCACCGACCCGACAAAACTATGGGCCAGCTTCGAATTGTCCGAGCGCGAACTCGGCAAGGTGCGGGGCGGCCAGCCGATCGATATTGAGGTCGATGCATATCCGAACCAACGATTCAATGCGCGCATATTTTTTGTCGGCGCCGCGCTCGATCCGCTTACGCGTCGCGTGCTGGTGCGCGCCGCGATCGACAACAGCGATGCCAGCCTGCGCCCGGAAATGTTCGCGCGCATCAGCCCGCTCGCCGACAACGATCAGCAACTCGTCGCGATACCAAACACGGCGCTGATCACGATCGGTATCCACCACTATGTATTCGTCGAGGAAACGCCCGGCACGCTAAAACGTCGCGAATTGAACGTCAGTTTTGCCGGGCACGAACTCAGTTATATCGGCGAGGGACTCAAGCCCGGCGAACGCATCGTCACGCGTGGCGCGGTGCTGCTCAACGCCGAACTCGGCGAGGCGGGCTGAGATGTTGCAGCAATTGGTGGAGTTCGCGCTGAAGCAGCGTGTATTCGTGCTCACGGTCGCGATTTTCCTGATCGTGGCCGGCGTGCGCGCATTCAGCAATTTGCCGGTGGAAGCATTCCCCGACGTGCAGGACGTGCAGGTTCAGGTGATCACGCTGTCGCCCGGGCAAGCCCCCGAAGAAGTCGAGCGTGCAGTCACTTTACCCATCGAGCGCGGCCTGAACGGCGTGCCGCATCTGACCCAGTTGCGATCGGTATCGATGACCGGTTTGTCGGTGGTCACGCTGACCTTCGCCGACAATACCGACGATTATTTCGCGCGCGCGCAAGTGTTGGAAAAACTCCAAAGCGTCGCGTTGCCGCCGACCGCACAACCGAGCTTGGCGCCGCTGACCACGGCTGTCGGCGAGGTCTATCGTTACGTGCTGGAAATTCCGTCGACGCTACCGATCAGCGAAGCGCGCGCGTTGCAGGACTGGCTGATCACACCGACATTGCGTCAGGTGCCCGGCATCGCCGATATCAACAGTTTCGGTGGCGCGATTCGCGAATATCAGGTGCGAGTCAATCCGGCGTTGCTGCGCAAATTCGGCGTCACGCTCGATCAGGTTTCGCAGGCGCTGACCAACGGCAGCAGCAACATCGGCGGCGGCCTGCTGAATCGCGGCGACGAAGCACTCGTGGTACGCGCGATCGGATTGTTCAGCAACATCGATGACATCGGTCGCGTGCCGATCGCGGTGCACGATGGCCAGCCGATTCTCATCAGCGATATCGGTACGGCGACGATCGGCGAACGCGTGCGTTCCGGCATCGTCGGCTATAACGAGCGCGATGATGTGGTCGAAGGCATTGTCGACATGACCAAGGGTCAGGATCCGGCGAAAGTGATCGCCGCGCTGCGGCTGAAGATCGATGAATTACAACAGCATCTGCCGCCTGGGGTAAAAATTCATACCGTTTACGACCGCACCGAACTGGTCAGTCATACCGTTCACACGGTCAGCGAAAATCTGCTGATCGGCGCGGTGCTGGTGATCGTCGTGCTGGTGTTGTTCCTGCGCAGTTTTAGCGCGGCGCTGATCGTTGCGTCGATCATTCCGCTGTCGTTGCTCAGTGCATTTCTGTTGATGGATTTGCGTGGCGTGGCGGCGAATCTGATCTCGCTCGGCGCGGTGGATTTCGGCATCATCATCGACAGCGCTGTGGTGCTGGTCGAAGCGCTGATGGTGCGCCTCGCGCTGCAAGCGGTCGAGGCCACGCCGACCAGTCGCATCGCTTTGCTCGAAGAAACAACGGTACGACTTGGTCATCCGATCCTGTTTTCAAAGGCGATCATCATCCTCGCCTTCTTGCCGATTTTTACCTTCCAGCGCGTCGAAGGAAAAATCTTTGCGCCGATGGCGTTGACCCTGACTTTCGCCTTGCTCGGCGCGTTGCTGATGACGCTGACCCTGGTGCCGACGCTACTGTCGTTCGCCGTCGCCAAGCCCGGCCTGGAAGAACGAGAAAGTCGCTGGATGCATGCGACTCAACTGAATTACAGAAAATTTCTTGCGCGCCTACAACCGCAACGAATGCTCGCGCTTGGCGTGGCGTCAGCCGTGCTGATTCTCGCGCTGATGTTGGCGCCGATGCTCGGCAGCGAATTTCTACCGAAGCTCGATGAAGGCAATATCTGGCTCACGATCGAACTACCGCCATCAACCTCGCTCGAAAAAACCAAGGAGATCGAAATCGCGGTGCGCAGCATCGTGCGCAGTTATCCCGAAGTCACGTCGATCATCACCCAAGCCGGGCGACCGGACGACGGCACCGATGCCAAGGGGCCGAACAATATCGAGATCATGGCCGACCTCGCGCCGCATGCCAATTGGCGTTTCGCCGACAAGGAAGCGCTGGTCGAGGACATGGGCAAAAAAATCCACGCGCTGCCCGGCGTGCCGACCAATTTTTCGCAGGTGATTGAGGATAACGTCGAGGAGTCTTTATCCGGCGTCAAGGGCGAAATCGCGGTCAAGATTTTCGGCCCTGATCTCGATGTGCTGGAAACCAAAGGCCAGCAGATTGCGCATATATTGAACGGCATTCGCGGCGCGAGTGATGTCGCCGAAAACCGCATCGGCGGCCAGACCGAGCTCGATATCGCGCTGGATCGGCGCGCATTATCGCTGCACGGTCTCAACACCAACGACGTCAATACCACCGTGCAAACCGCGCTCGGCGGCAATGTCGTTAATACTTTCTACGAGCACGATCGGCGCTTCGATGTGACGCTGCGACTCGACGAACCGTTTCGCAATTCGGTCGATAGCGTGGCCGATCTGCCTATTGCGTTGCCGGCGGGCGCTGGCGTGATTCCGCTCGCCGCGATCGCCCATATCGAAACGCGTCAGGGTGCGTCGCGAATCTTGCGCGAAGCCGGCAGTCGCATCGTCACGGTGAAGGTGAATCTGCTCGGTCGCGATCAGGGCAGCTTCGTCGATGAAGCAATGCAACGCGTCGATGCCGAAGTGCGTTTGCCGCCGGGTTATCGCATCACCTGGGGCGGCCAGTTCGAGAACCAGCAACGTGCATTGAAGCGTCTCGCGATCATCGTGCCGCTGTCGGTGATCGGAATTTTCGTGCTGCTGTTCTGGGCGTTTCGCTCGATCCGCAAAGCCTCGCTGATTCTTGCGGCGGTGCCATTTACTCTGGTCGGCGGATTCGCCGGGCTCGCACTGGCGGGGCTGCATTTGTCGATTTCCGCAGCGGTCGGATTTATCGCCGTGGCCGGGATTTCAGTGCAGAACGGCGTGATCATGGTCGAACAAATCGGCGCGTTGTTGCAGCAAGGCATGTCCATGGGCGAGGCCGTGGTCGAGGGCGCAGTGAGCCGATTGCGTCCGATCGCGATGACCGCATTGATGGCCGGCCTCGGACTTTTGCCCGCGGCGTTGTCGCACAGTATCGGTTCGGAAACCCAACGCCCGTTTGCGGTCGTGATCGTCGGCGGCATCGTCTCCGCCACGCTGATCACGCTGACCTTGTTGCCGCTGATGTTTCCGCTCACCGCCGGCAAAGGGGAGGTTTGATCATGTATCGAAATTTACTTCTTGCTTTGTATACTTTGTGTCTTCTGAGCACTACATCTGATGTCTTCGGCGCTGACGAATTGTGGAAAGACGCGTGGGTGAAGAAAGTCGTGACCGGCGCCGAGCTCAAGGATAAATCGGTACGCGAATGCGTGATGCAAATGTCGGCCGAAGAAGTTGATACGCATCGATTTGCCGTATTAGTGTATTCAAAAGGTCGCGGCTGGGGTTACAAGACTGTGCCGGCGCCTGAACAGAGCGACGTCAAAGCCGGCGATATCGTGTCGTTCGATTTCAATCATTGCGATACGCCGCTGCGCAAGTTGCCAGCGATCCAACCGCACGAATAAAAGCGCCGCGCATCGTTTGATTTTGCTCGCGGTCGATGCGTCAGTTGTATCAATCTAGTTGCGTCGATCCAGCCGCCGATATTGAATCGCTTCGCTGAGATGTGCGCTGTGGATGCGCGCGCTGCCATCCAGATCAGCGATCGTGCGCGCCACGCGCAAGATGCGATGATAAGCGCGGGCGGACAGACCAAGTTTGTCGACGGCGCGTTCGAGCAAGGTGTTATCGCCAGCGCTCAAGGCGCAATCGCGTTCGACTTCGCGATTGCCGAGCTGCGCGTTCGCCATGCCGGCGCGGGCGAGCTGGCGCCCGCGTGCCGCAATCACGCGCAGCAGCACGCTAGCACTGGATTCCTCGGTACCGCCGCGCTGGCGCAATTCGGCGATCGGCACACGCGGCACTTCCACTTGTAGATCGATGCGATCCAGCAATGGCCCGGAAACGCGTGCGCGATAGCGCAGGATTTGATCAGGCGTGCAGGCACAACGCCCGGACGGATCACCCGAGTAACCGCACGGACACGGATTCATCGCAGCCACCAATTGGAAGCTCGCCGGGAATTCGGCTTGACGCGCCGCGCGCGAAATCACGATACGACCGGATTCGAGCGGCTCACGCAAAACTTCGAGTACCCTGCGCTCAAACTCGGGCAGTTCATCAAGAAATAAAACGCCATTGTGCGCGAGTGAGATTTCTCCTGGCCGAGGTATTGCGCCGCCGCCAACCAGTGCGACCGCCGAGGCGGTATGATGCGGGGCGCGAAAAGGTCGCATTTTCCACTTGTGCAAATCTATACCGTAACCGCTGATCGAGCGCACCGCGCTGGTTTCGAGCGCTTCGGCTTCGCTCATCGGCGAGAGAATGCCCGGCAAGCGACTCGCGAGCATGGTCTTGCCCGTGCCGGGCGGCCCGATAAAAAGCAGGTGGTGACCGCCGGCCGCCGCGACTTCAAGCGCGCGACGCGCTTGCGCCTGGCCACGCACATCAAGCAGATCGGGAAACGCGACATCGATCGCTTGCAGCGGCGGCGCCACGGCTTCGGGCAAGCGCCCGACGCCGCGCAAAAACGCACAGACTTCGAGCAACGAATTTGCGGTATAAGTGACGGTCGAACTCGCCAGCGATGCTTCCGCGGCGTTTTGTTGCGGCACGATCACGCTGCGCCCGGCAACAGCGGCTTTCAGCACCGCGGGCAATACGCCGGTGACGCCACGCAACTCGCCGGACAACGCCAGCTCACCGAGAAATTCGTAATGCGCGAGTGGCTCTTTGGGAATGTGTCCGGCGGCGGCGAGAATGCCGAGCGCGATCGGCAAATCGAATCGACCTCCATCCTTCGGTAAATCTGCCGGCGCCAGACTCACTGTTACCCTGCGAGCCGGATATTCCAGTTGTGCGTTCTGGATCGCAACTCGAACACGATCCCGCGCTTCCTTCACGGCGGTTTCGGGAAGGCCGACAATTGAAGTACCCGGCAAACCGCCAGACAAATGCACTTCGACCGTGACCGGCGGCGCGGCGACGCCATCCTGGGCGCGGCTGTTGACGATCGCCAGACTCATGCCGGTCGGCGCGAATTTGGCGAAACAAATCGGGGCGAACGAAATCCGTAGGAATGAAAATTCCGTGGCATATGTTGTGGAAAGTTCTGAACAAGCCCGTCCTGGACTTGTTCAGACCCGCCGAATCCGGCCGCCACAGTCGCTTCCTGCGATTGGTGGCACTTCCCACATCCGTGTGGGTCGTTTGCACTGACCCGACTCCGACATAACGATGGCTTGCGCGCTCGATATGTTCGACTCGTCCTGAGCCTCTCCCTCCGTACCAGCTCCGCAGTGCGGATTTGCTTCTGCAGATCCCTTGCTGGCAGTGCATCCTGCGCCGCCGATCCCGCCTGTATCAATAAAAACCCCGCTTGCGACTTTCCTGTAAAAGCTGCCATCGTCCGTGGTAGCGCTTGTAATCCTGTAGGCATGACAACCTGGATAGGTTGCGGCGCGGCCATGCTGCGCCGACCTGGCTCAATGGGTGAGATCAGCCGGCCTTCGTCACTAGCGGGAAACTTGAAAGGATGACGCGATAAACCTCCATCCTGAATTCCTGATCGTCTTTCGGTTACCTCCACGACCTTGATAAAACTCATGCATCCATCAAGGTCTGACATAATTTTCCCGGGATAAAGACTCTTAATGTTTGGGTATGGCGGTGATACTTCCGTTGACCTGACGCTCCAATGCCGCGACTTGCAGTTCCAGCGCCTCGACTTTCTCGCGAGTGCGCAACAATACCGAGCGCTGCACGGCAAAATCCTCACTGGTCACCAGATCGAGACCGCGCAAACCAGCGCGCAGGGTTTCGCGAAAATGCGCACCAAGCTCATCCTTGGCCTCACGTGCGCCCTCGGGTACGAGTGCGGCGAGGCGTTGCGCCAGCTCATCAATATTTTGCAGGTTGATCATGGTTTACCTCATCGAGCGAAGGACAACATCACAGCGCCAGTTTACCTGTTCGGCCCAGTGCGTTCTGTCAGCCAGTCGATGATTTTCTTGTAGGAATTTTCTTACAAGGAGTGGCTGGAGCGCGGTTTGTCTCAGCAAATCTGAAAATTATTTTGCGCGCCCACGCTGCCGCGAGCTGTGCGCACGCCATCGGCTAGGATAAAGTGCAGGAATTGCCGCTATCGATCACAGGAGAAGCTTCATGAAAATGGTTGTAGCGGTGATCAAGCCGTTCAAGCTCGACGATGTGCGCGAGGCGCTGGCCGAAGCCGGCGTGCAAGGCATCACCGTCAGCGAGGTGAAGGGCTTCGGTCGGCAGAAGGGTCATACCGAGTTGTATCGCGGCGCCGAATACGTCGTCGATTTCCTGCCCAAGATCAAGATCGAGGTGGCCGTGACCGAAGCATTGCTCGAACGTGTAGTCGAGGCCATCACCAACGCCGCGCATACCGGCAAGATCGGCGACGGCAAGATTTTTGTGTATGCACTGGATCGTGTGATCCGCATCCGCACCGGCGAAGTGGATGGCGACGCACTGTAAGCCCCTTTAGCGCTGACTTCGACCCAGATCGATCGATTTTTCGTGCGGACGTCTAGACGGCCAAACTGTTACAAATGAAACTTTTGACGCAACGCAACAAGTGTGCTTAAGTCAGGGTCGGAATCATCCCCGAATGCCCCCGCGAAAGCCGTCGTGCAGCGTTCTGCGGTGCTTTCAAATGACGCGGTCAGTGCCAATAACGCGCCCTCTTCCAGCAACGTCGCCACAGATGGATTTATCGGCGCATCGTAACGTGCGTAACGATGTACGTGCCGCCTGGAATGTTCCTGCTTCGAGGCTGCTGGCGCGGCTTGACCTGATCGGGATTTGAAATCACCCAGTGCCACAATGCAGACGCGGGTCAGGCATGCGGTCACCCCGCCAGCTCGAGCGCAAGCCATGCCGTCACTCCGCAAATCAGGTCTCTATGATGCCGCCTTTGAACACGACAGCTGCGGCTTCGGGCTGATTGCGAGTCTGGACGATCGCGCCAGCAGCACGCTGGTCGATACCGCGCTCAGCGCGCTCGAACGCATGTCGCATCGCGGTGCGGTCGGCGCCGATGGCAAGACCGGCGACGGCTGCGGCCTGCTGTTGTATCGGCCGACCGCATGGCTGCGGGCACTGGCCGAAGAATCCGGCATCGTGGTTGCGGAATGCTTCGCCGCCGGTGTGGTTTTCCTGAAGCCCGATGCCGCCGCAGGCAACGCCGCGAAAGTCGAACTCGGCAAACAACTCGAAGCGATCGGCCTGAATGTGGCTGGCTGGCGCGAGGTGCCGCTCGATCTGCAAGCCTGTGGCGAACTCGCCGCAGCCGTGCGCCCGCACATTGCGCAAATCTTCGTCAACGCACCCGCCGACATGAGCGAGGCGGTGTTTGAACGCGCCTTATTCCGCGCGCGTCGCCTCGCCGAAAAAGCGCTCAGGCACGATGAGCACTTTTATGTCGTAACCTTGTCCGCGCACACCATCGGCTACAAGGCGATGGTGATGCCAGGCGCATTGCGCGCGTTTTATCGCGACCTCGCGCATCCGGCGCTGGCCGCAAGTGCGGCAACATTTCACCAACGTTTTTCCACCAATACCCAGCCGCGCTGGAAACTCGCGCAGCCGTTCCGGCTGCTCGCGCACAACGGCGAAATCAACACGATCCAGGCCAATCGCAGCTGGGCCGCGGCGCGCGCGCCGAAACTCGCTTCGCCGCTGGTCGATTTCAGCGGGCTCGATCCGATCATCAGTATGGACGGTTCGGATTCGCAGTCGCTCGACAACATGCTGGAGGTGCTGCTGGCCGGCGGCATGGATGTGCTCGCGGCGATGCGCATTCTTATTCCGCCGGCGTGGAATGCGCGCGAGGATATCGATCAAGATCTCGAAGCGTTCTACGAATATTACGCATTGCATACCGAGCCGTGGGATGGCCCCGCCGGCATCGTGTTGTGCGATGGCCGCTACGCCGCGTGCACGCTGGATCGTAACGGCCTGCGCCCGGCGCGCTGGGCGTTGTCGGCGGACCGGCATTTCATCATCGCCTCCGAGGCTGGCATCTGGGATGTGCCGGATGACCAGATCGTCGCCAAGGGTCGTCTCGGTCCGGGCCAGATGATTGCGATCGACATGAAGGAACATCGCCTGCTCGACGAGGCCGCGATCGACGCGGCGAATCGCGCGCGCGCGCCGTTCAAGCAATGGCTGCGCAACGGCATCACGTTTCTCGAATCCGATCTGATCGATCCGAGCCTCGCCGCCGAGCCGTTCGACAAACCGACGCTGAAAACTTTTCAGAAACTGTTTGCACTGACGCGCGAGGAACGTGATTCCGTCCTCAAAGTGCTCGCCGAAACCGAGGCTGAAGCAACCGGCTCGATGGGCGACGATACGCCGTTCGCGGTGTTGTCTTTGCAGTCGCGCTCGCTCTACGATTATTTTCGCCAGGCGTTTGCGCAAGTCACCAATCCGCCGATCGATCCGCTGCGCGAAAGTCTGGTGATGTCGCTTGCGACCCAGATCGGCCGCGAGAGCAACGTGTTCGACCTGTCGCCGGAAAACGCGCAGCAGGTGCTGCTGAATTCACCTATCCTGTCGCAACGCAAACTGCGGCAGATTCTCGGCTTACCGCAGTTCCGCGAAGCGCAGGTTTTCATCGATATTTATTACGACGAAAAAGAAGGCCTCGCCGCCGCGCTTGATCGGTATTGCAGCGCTGCCGAAGCCGCCGTGCGCAACGGCGCGGTGCTGGTGTTCATCAGCGATCGTTATCCGAAGCCCGACATGCTGGTCGCGCATTCGCTGTTGGTGACCGCGGCGATTCATCAGCACCTGATTGCCACCGGCCTGCGTTGCGATTGCAACCTGCTGGTCGAAACCGGCAGTGCGCGCGATCCGCATCAGTTCGCGTGCCTGATCGGTTACGGCGCGACGGCGGTGTATCCGTATCTCGCGTACCAAACCCTGTTCGATCTCGGTCGCGACGGTTTGATCAGCGGCAAGAGCGATGGCGAACC
>JAYVTP010000027.1:0-4530 GCA_043788685.1 Pseudolysobacter sp.
AGCAGATCCGATTCCGTGTTCGGATTCCAGATCAGTTGCACATCGCTGCTAACCAACGTCGCCTGCAGACCGGTCGGCGCGGCGGGCGGTCCGTTGTCGACGATGACATCGACGCTGCTGCTGCCGACATTGCCGTTGACATCCTCGGCGGCGAGCGTGATGCGCACGTGCGTCTCGTCGGCCAGCGTCGTCGTATCCCATTGACCGAGCCGGCCGTATTGCACCGGCAATGTCGATTGTGCGATCTGCATGCCGGCGCCGACCGGCGCCGTCGGCTGCACCGAAAGCCGATAGTTCTTGAAATCGTCGCTGCTGTAGGCAGTGCCGGTGATGCCGATCGACGCGCGCACGCGCGCTCCTGACTGCGGACTCGCAATCGAATGGGCCGGCGGCGTGCGGTCGATGACGACGTTCGCCGGGGCGGATTTCGCCGATTCGTTGCCGGCCAGATCGACCGCGCTGACCTGATAACCGAGCTTGCCCTCGGGCGCATTCGCATCGAGGAACGCGGTCGGACTCACAGGCGTATCGGTGATGCGTACGCTGCCGCGGTAGACAAAATATCCCGCCAGATCGGCGGCGACCACCGGCATCCAGTTCAACTGCACATCGCGATTCTGCACGACGTTCGCGGTCAGCCCGAGCGGCACCGGCGGCGGCGTGCGATCGAGCCGCACCTGTACTTGCGTCGATGCGGTCAGGCCCGCTGCGTCTTTTGCCGACAGGCGCAGCACATAGGTGCCGTCGGCGAGGGCGACCTGCACATTGCCCAGCAGATCGTTGTCCACCGCCACGGTGGCGCGCGTGAGATCGGACCACTGCCCTTGCGCGGCCTGCGCCGGCGTGGCGATGCTGAGGCGATACTCGCGCAGATGATCGTCCATCGCCGTGCCGGTGACGGCGAAAACCGCCGTGACATACGCACCGTCGCTCGGCGCCGTGATCTGCACCACCGGCGGCGTGCCGTCGATGGCGACGCCGAGCAATGCCTCGGTACGGTTGCCGGCCTTGTCGAACGCGCGCAGGCGCAGGCGGCAATCGCCGTCCGGCAGCGCAGATGTCCAAGTCGCCAGCGTGCCGGCGCTCACCGATGCGGATGATGTCGTGATCGTGTTCCAATCGTCCGGCGCCGGCGCGCAGGCATAGGCCAATTCGTAGTGATCAAAATTGGTGTCGGTCACACTGCCCATAATCTCGAGCGCCGCGCCGCGCGCGACAACCTGGCCGTCGACCGGCTGCGATATCGTCGCGACAGGCGGCGTGCGATCGAGCACGAATTGCGTCGCGGCATGGCTCGTATTTGCGGCCTTGTCCTGCGCATCCAAGGTGAGCTGGTAGTTGCCTTCCGGCAGATTCGCGAGCGCCGCAACATCGAACGTGCCGGCGCGCATTTCGCTGAAATCGATGCCGACCGGATTCGCCGCATTGTCGCCGCTCAACGTCGCATGCACCGTCGCCATGTGCGCATCCTGCACCTGGAAACGGACCAATCCAGTGCCGTTGCTGTAGGGGCTGGTGGGTGCCAATACCTGCAGCGATGGCTTGGTCGTATCGACTGCAACAGTCAACTGCGCCTGATCGAAAACCGTGGGGTCATCAGGATCGGTCGCCTGGATGTCGACAGTATAATTTCCGTCCGCCACCGTCGCCCCATTACCATCCAGACCCTTCCACGGCAGTGGTTGCGCGCCTGCGCCACGCGGCTCCGTATTTGTCAGGGTTGCGACGGCTTGTCCTCCTGCGTTCGTTATCTTGGTCGTCAGTAGTGCGTCACGCCCCAAAGTTACGATCAGGTTCGCCTGGTCGAACTTTCCATCGCCGTTCGGCGATATCAAGCTCGGTTGCAGACTGACGCCAGTCAGCAACCCCTGCGATTGCGGTCGCGTTACCGGGACCAGCAGCGCGCTGTGATTGCCAAGACGATCGAAGCCTTGCAGACGCAGCGTGAAATTGCCGCTAGCGCTGCCCATCCAGTCCCCGAGCAATGCGGCCGGATCGACAAAAGCCGTATCGCTTTGTATGGACTGCCACACGCTTCCATCTGCACTGACATCCAGTTGGTAATGATCGAAATGCTGGTCGTTAGCGCTACCCAGTATTTCGACGACCGGCTTTCTCAGGACATCGCCCGGTTGGGGCTGGACGATCGATATGGCCGGCGGCGTCGAGTCGATCGTGACGAACTGCACTAACTTTTTCGAATGCACGCAATCATCGTGCAGTACCAGCACCATCGCATAATCGCCATCGGGCAAGACGGTACCGGCCAAGCTGCCGTTCCAAACCAAATCGCCGATGCCATTTATGGGTATCGCGGAATTTGCAATGCCCAGCACCGTTGCATCGTCCGATGTCCACTCGCCATTGGTGGCAATATTGACCGGATGAATTTCGAGGTCCGCGGTAATCGGTTCGCCGGATTCGATATGCACGTGGGCGATGCGTTGCGTCGAATCTGGTGCCAGCGAGATGCCGATGCGCTGTGGCCCGACGCGCCAATTCAGAATCGGATCGATGCTGTTGACTTTCGCATCCACATTGGTGTCGAAATAAACGCTGTTGTTGGTGCAAACCATGGCCCCCGACCAGTCCACGGCCATGAGTCGCAGGGTGCCCGCGCCATTGAATATTTTCGGATCAAATTCACCGCTTTCCGGTTTGCCCATATCGCCGATCTGACCGTCGATGCCGTGCAAGCTGAATCCCGTCAGATGCTTTATATGGTCGTAGCAGCTGGGCTGCGAATCCGAGTAGCCATCGTGCTTGATCAGGCTCCAGCGATTGGGCGATTGCGCAGAACTGAATTGCAAACGATAACCGAAACCGACCTGATCGCTCGCCATGCCCGACACGGGGACGTTGATCGGATTCAGGGCAGTATCCACACAAATCTTCTCGCCATCGCCAGGCACATCGATCCGGATCTGCGGCGGTGTGTGATCAACCGGAACCGTCACCTCCTGGCTCGAATGCGTACCGTCGGCAAAATCGAGTCTTACCGTAACCAAAAGCTGTCCTTCGGGCAGACCGCTCAGATCGATCACATTGTAAAATGGGTAGGCGCATTGTCCGGTCGCATCAATCTGCGGATTGTCGATATCCAACACCGTCTGCAGTTGTCCCGTAAGCGAGTCGACATAGGTCGCGATGAGGTGTGTCACGCTTGGCGGTGCCGACGGAATTGCTACTTCGAAAAGTGCGCTGTTCGTCGGTGCGGCCCCGCATACAGCCGCGCCAAGCGGGCTTACTCGAACACTGAAACCCGGCTGAATCGGTTTAACATCGCCAGGAAAGGGAGTGGGAACAACGCCGCCTGAGTTGCATTCCCCTAACTCGAATATCGTGGCATTTGAAATCACCCTCTCGCCGGCACCGGAAATCGCAACGACCCGAACCATCGGCGTTTTCGTGCTCGGATCGGCAAAGACTGCAGACATCGGAATTGCAAATTGCAACTTCGCTCCGGCAGTCACGCTGAGTTGACTTGGATCGATATCGACACGTCGCCACGGTTGGTCGGACTTATCCTGCACCTCCACCCATAACTGCTGCACGCGCGCCGGAATGGCATCGAAAACCGTAAACGGGATTGCATCGCCGGGAGCCAGCGTCTCCGGTATCAAAACAAAATCCGACACGGGGTTTTGCGCAAACGGCCGCACTTGATACGGCAGCGCCTGAGTGGGTACTCCAATCAAACTACATATCTTTTTGTCTCCTACGGATGCGAAGATGAGTCGTCCATCGTCGACGGCAGGTTTGACGAAGCTGGCGCGCAGCTGGTTTCCCGCCTTGTCTCGAGCGGTGACACGAAACGAGGCGTCGCGAAACATGGCAACGGAAATAGTATCTGCGGCTAAAACCTCTGAGAGCGGCTGATCGTAATGCTTGAACAAATACCATTGGCTTGGCTGGTCACCCAGTCCAAACTCGATATCCACCGTATCGAGATTTGCATCTGTCGTCTTCCAAGCCAGACTGGGAGCGACACCAACTACTTTATGATTTAACCCGTCGCTCTGCTGCTGATACGGCTCCGCTTCCTGCAGTGCGGACACTATCGGTAGTGAACTATCAACAACTACCGTAAAGCGCGAACTACCGATATTGACGTAATACTTGCCATCCGGCACTTGCTGTCCCAGTTCATCGCGGCCATCCCAGATTTCCGAGTGAATGCCGAGATCGGCCCCGCCATATTGACGTTCAAAATGACGTACCCTCGCCCCATGAGCATTCAGTACATCGATATCCAGCGTGAACGGCATTCGCACATCGAACGAAATATTCGCTTCATCCTGCACCCCGTCACCATTCGGTGAAATGTAGCGCGGCGCCACGGTCAGACGACCGATGGGAGAAGCCGCGATCGATTGCACACGAATCGTATCCGTTGTCTGATTTCCAGCCTTGTCGACCACGCGCAGACGCACTAGGGCCTGTTAACACTAACTCATTATTCGTAGTATACTTCGGCAATGGAAATTACCGAAGCGCAATTTGCTCTTGTGAAAGACTGCCTGCCCGTGC
>JAYVTP010000028.1:0-6204 GCA_043788685.1 Pseudolysobacter sp.
GTGGTGCGCGCCAGGGGATGCAAGGTAATCGCCATTCTCAAGCTCCCAGGTGTTGATAGAGTTGTGTCAGCGCATCACGAGCCGTGCTCAAACGCCAGACCCGCTGTTGGATAGTATCACACGAAACCTGACACCTAACGTCAGCATAGTCCAACACATCCCTATCTCATAACGTGAGACACTACTTGTTCGTTACAATTAACGACGCGCATCAATCCGAATATGCAAACGACATCCTCCAATGAATCTGCTGGAATCTCGACAAGTTTGTTGATCGATCCGAAAACTCTGGATCGTGCCGACCGCATTCTGACGCACGAGCCATTTGCATTTTTGATCGCGCATGAGCAATTACCACGCGCGGCGGCGAGCGAACTCGATCGCGATTTTCCGCGTTATCCGAGTGCCGGATTTTTCCCGGAAACCAAAGGGTCAGATCTTGTATTGACACATTGAATTATTGAGATAAGTGTAACAATTTATACAATGCGGCATTCCTCCAAAGTCCGTCTTCCGCGGAGTTTGTCGTTCTGTGACTGACGTAAGTCGCTGCAACGGTCGCGTCTTGGAATCACGGAAAAATCCGCTTGCTTCGTTCTTGGCGCTTCCTCTTAGCCGCCTGCGCGTGACCGCCTGCGCGTGAGCTATCGCCCGGCCTGTTGAATCACGGTATCGATCATCTGCATCACGAAGCGCTGCTGCGCCTTGGGCAGTTGAGTGACGCGTTCGAGCTGCTGCTTCAGCTTAGAAGCTGGCTCGCGTCTGCTGGCTGCCTTGGATTCCTCGCCGATCAGCGCTTCGAGCGATACCACTACAACGCGTCAAATCCGGCAACATGGAAAGCAGTACGCGACGGCGCCCGATCTCGGCACATCAAACTGGCAGCCGCTTGACCAATGGTCAACTGCTCGGCAAAGAAGTGCAATTTATTTGCCGGATATGGTCAACACGTTTGCCGAAAAGTGTTCAAGTGGCTGGCGATACGCAATACGCCAACGACGGCGTGCGTCGATGCAATATCCTCGCTGCAACCACGTCTGCTTCCACCGCCGGATAAAAACGACAACCCGGCAATATTCGTGTTTGATTCGAGCAGCGTATGTCTGCGTGATGCGCAAAACAACAGGCGGCCTGCGCTGCTGCTTTCGTTGGCCGAGATTTCGATTCCTGCGGAAATCCTGATCAGCTCCTCCGGTCGCAGCGAAGTCACGCTGGCGCCGCTGATCGGCGTGCTCGATAAAGATTTCATCGAGCAATCGCGCTATCCGTTCGAAAAGTTCACAAAGCGTGGCACGGATTTTTCGATCTCTGTTTTCTTGAACGATGCGGGTCGGCAACCGGCGTATTTGCTGATCGTTGCGGATGATGCCCGGCTGGGCAAAGATAATCTCACCGTCGCCGGTAAAAATCAGACCACAGTGTGGTCAACCGGTCTGCTCACGGGTGCATACACCTCTGGTTATGAGGCACGTCAGGTGTCTAGATTTTCCGATCTGGGCAGCCTGAGCATCAAGCGGAAAAGCTACGCGCCGCGCTCGCTGGAAAAAACGCTCAACTAGTTTTTGCAGGCGGCTTGCGTTGGTCCCGCAACGCGTCGATCACACTCAGCAATAAATTCCGCCCAGCAAACGCGGCCCGCGCGCGCCGGTAACCGTGTCGATGTTCGATACGGGCCGTGCTTCGATACGCTCGCGCGCGAGCCAGGCAAACAGCATGGCTTCGACGAAATCCGGATCGACTCCAAGAGTCGCCACACTGACGACGCGAACAGGCGCCAGCGCGTTCGCGAGCGCTTGCAGCAATCGCGAATTGTGCACGCCACCACCGCAAACGAAAACTTGCTGGGTATCGACGGCGTATGTGCGGATCGCATCGGCGATGGTTTCCGCGGTGAGTGCGAGGAGTGTGGCCTGCACATTGTTCGGGGCGACGGCTGATCCATGCAAATGACTTTGCAGCCACGTCAGATGAAACACTTCGCGCCCGGTACTTTTGGGTGGTGGCGCGGCGAAGTATGGATCGGATTTGAGTCGTGCAAGCAGTTCAATATCAACCTTGCCAGTTGCAGCAAATGCGCCATCGGTATCATAAGGCTGGCCGAGATGCTGCTCCGCCCAAGCGTCGAGCAGGCAGCTCGCCGGGCCGGTATCGAATCCCCGCAGCGGCGCATGCTGTTTGCTTGCGGGTGAGTTGCCCGGAAGAATCGTGATGTTGGCGATGCCGCCGAGATTGAGAACGACCCGCGTCGTTTTGATCGGCGCGAGCATTGCCGCATGAAATGCCGGAGCGAGCGGCGCGCCATGACCACCCGCGGCCATGTCGCGACGGCGAAAATCGGCGACTGTGGTGATACCGGTATTTTCGGCAATCAGATTCGGATCACCCAACTGCAATGTGTACGGCTGCGCCAACAACGGCCGATGACGCAGTGTTTGTCCGTGCGAGCCGATCGCGCGAACCGCGCTGGCTGGCAGGTTGGCCTTGCGCAAGAGTGCATTTGCTGCCGCGGCAAATACGCAGGCGATGTGCCCATCGAGTTCACCAAGTTCATCAAGTGCGATGCAGCCATCACCTTGTGCAAGGCGCAGGATTTGCTCACGCAATTCGGGCGGATACGGATACGCGAGGCTGGCGTGCATTTGAATGGTTGGCTCGAAGCTGACCAGTGCCGCATCGATCGCATCCGCGCTGGTGCCGGAAATAAGGCCGAGATACAGCGTGGACATTCGGCTTTCCGGAGCTGGCGGATTATTTGGCCGATGCCAGGCGCTGCGTCGATTCCAGCGTATGCAGGCGCGCGATCATCGGCTGGCTTTGCTGGCGGAAACGCGCGAGTTCGCTGTTCGGCAGCGGTTCGGCTTTCGGCAAGGTCACGGTGAGCGGGTCGCGATGTTGCCCGTCGATGCGGAATTCGTAATGCAGATGCGGGCCGGTGGCGAGGCCGGTCATGCCGACAAAACCGATCGTCTGGCCTTGGCTCACATGTTGTCCGACGGCGATACTGCCAAAGCGCGACATATGACCGTACAACGTGCTGTAGTGGCCATTGTGCTGAAGCACGACCACGTTGCCGTAACCGTTTTGCCAGCCGCGGAATGCCACTTTGGCATCACCGGCGGCACGCACCGGCGTGCCGATCGGCGCGGCGTAGTCGACACCTTGATGCGCGCGCATGTAGCCGAGAATCGGATGCATGCGGCCAGTCGAGAACATTGAGGAAATTCGTGTGAACGCCACAGGTGTGAGCAGGAAGGTCTTGCGCAGCGGGCGACCGTCTTCGCTGTAATACATGGTGTTGCCTTCGCTATCGGTGTAGCGAATCGCCGAATAGCGCTTGCCTTGATTGGTGAACGTCGCGGCGATGATGTCGCCATCGCGCAAGCGGTCGCCTTCGCGATACATGTCGTCGTAGACCACGCTGAAGCTATCGCCTTCGCGCAGGCCGCGCAGGAAGTCGATGTCGTAGCCGAGTGCATCGGCGAGCTTGAGTACCATCGCATCACTGAGTCCGGCTTGCTCACCGGCTTCGAATAATGAGCGCGTGATCACGCCGTGGCCGATATGGGTGCGGCGTTCAAGTGGCCGATTCAGGACTTGCTGCTGTCCGACGTTGCTACCCAAGCTCACGGTGACGCGGGTGTGATCGTCGCGATCAAACCGCACCGCGCTGACATGGCCATCGGTCGTTGTATCAAACGCGAATTCGTCGCCGGGATGGATATTGCGCAAAGCGCTGGCATTGTCGCGATTTTCGAGCACGGTCTGCAGCGCGGTGGCATCGACGCCAGCTTTCTGAAAGATGTCTGACGCGTTCTGGCCCGATTGCACGCTGAAGACACGCCAGTTGTGTGCATCCGCTTCGATCGTCGAGGCCGTTGCATCGATCGGGTTTTCAAGCACGGGTGGCAGCGGCAGGTTCACGATCAATCGACTGCCGGCATCCGACAACGGCTGGCGCATCGCGCTGGCCCAGTTCGGCATCACGATGCCGATCAATACACACAATACGATGGTGGCGGCGCCGAGGATCCAGTGTTCACGGCGCCACGAGATCGGAGCGGTCGCGACGTTCTGCAAAAACGTCCATGCCGACCAGTGCGAGTAAAAACGAAAGTGGCCGCGTTGCGCGCGGCGTCGCAGGGCCAGTCGCCTTGCATTGCGTCGTGTATTAGCGTTGCGAGCAGTGTGTTCGGTCACGTTGTCGAAATCCGGCTGGTCGGGGCGTACCATAGCGGTCGGTTCGACAGCCGTCAACGCAAGGCGCCACAAGGGTTTGCATGATGTGGCCGACTAACGAATAATTAACGGCAACCGCGGTCGAGAACCGCATTTCTTCGATTACATCCACGTCGATGGCGCCCGCAAGATCGGGTGCGTATCCGCGTCAACGAGGTAGACATGACCGAACTACAGAATGCGCTCGACCTGATCGGTCGTGGTGCCGAAGAAATCATCAAGCACGAAGATCTGCTCGCACGCCTCAAGCTCGGCCGCCCGTTGCGCATCAAGGCGGGATTCGATCCGACCGCGCCAGATCTGCATCTTGGTCATACCGTGTTGCTCAACAAGATGCGCCAGTTTCAGGAGCTCGGTCATCAGGTGATTTTCCTGATCGGCGATTTCACCGGCATGATCGGTGATCCGACCGGCAAGAACGTCACGCGCAAGCCGCTCACGCCTGAAGAGATCGCCGCCAATGCGCGCACCTATGAGGCGCAGGTTTACAAGGTGCTGGATCGCGAACGCACCGAGATCCGTTTCAACTCAGAGTGGTTCGGCGCGATGACGGCAGCGGACATGATCAAGCTCGCGGCCAAGCACACCGTGGCGCGCATGCTCGAGCGCGACGATTTCGATAAGCGCTATAAAGGCGGTCTGCCGATCGCAATCCACGAATTCTTGTATCCGCTGGTGCAAGGCTACGATTCGGTGGCGCTGAAAGCGGATGTGGAGCTCGGCGGCACCGATCAGAAATTCAATTTGCTAGTTGGCCGGCAATTGCAGGAAGACTCGGGTCAGCCGCCGCAGATCGTGTTGACAATGCCTTTGCTTGAAGGCTTGGATGGTATCAACAAGATGTCCAAGTCGCTCGGCAACTATATCGGCATCAACGAGCCGGCGAACGAGATCTTCGGCAAGACCATGCGTTTGTCAGACCATCTGATGTGGCGCTATTTCGAGCTGTTGTCGTTTGCCAAATCGACGGCAGATATCAAGCGCATGCGTACCGAGGTCGCTGGCGGCCAGCTCAATCCGCGCGATTGCAAGATGGATCTCGCAGCGGAGCTGGTGGCGAGGTTCCATGATCAGGCGGCGGCGACGGCGTCCGTGCAACATTGGCATGAGGTGGTGCAAGGCGGCGGCGTACCGCGGGATATTGCCGCGCAGGATATTGGTGTGCCCGTGCAAGGTTTGCGGCTTGGCGCTTTGCTCAAGGCCGCAGGGCTGGCGCCGAGTACATCGGAAGCGGCACGCAAGATCGGCGAGCGCGCAGTGCGCGTGGATGGCGAGGTCGTTGAAGATCGCGAGCGCATGTTTGCAGCTGGCGCGGAGCATGTGTTGCAGCTCGGCAAGCGTGGTTTTGCGCGCATACGGCTGGTGAATGAATGAATTTCCGAGAATCGGGAAGTCAGGATTTTCTGATCCGGCATCAATCGGATTCGCGCAGCTTGCGGAGATGTTCGCACACGATAAATAACGCCGTGATTTTGCGCGGCCGATGCCTGATATCCATCGACAATTAGGCGATTGCCTGAAAATAATCGCGTTTATTCCGGTGTTTCGAGACCCAACAAAAAACGTCGGTTTGCGACCGACGTTTTTTTCAGCAGCCGCTTTTGAAAAACTCAATCGACATTGAAAGATTGCAAGGTAACTGGCGTCGTACCAGCCAGAATCGGCTGGCCGGTATTTTCATAAGCATAACGCACGATGGTCGCGGGAAACCCGGTTCCTGCGGTCGTCGTCAGTTGCACCCAACCGTAGTTGATTGCTGAAGTACCCTCATTGACGAAGCGAACACCGAGGTACGCGTTGGTCACCCCGGCAGTGAAATTCGGGGTCGGAGCTGCGACCGCACTCGAGAACGTGGAAGTTGGCCCTACTGATGTGCCAGACGGCAAAACCGCGAACTGGGCGGGCTGCGCAACCGAAGCGACCCCCGCACCTCTCACGCCTTGGAGAATTGGATTCCAGTAAATGCCG
>JAYVTP010000029.1:0-14251 GCA_043788685.1 Pseudolysobacter sp.
GTTGCCGCGGCCAGCGATCAGGGTGAGCGCCTCAAGCTCGCGATGCGCAGTTTCCTCGATCAGCCCGGCACGCCGCGCATCCAGACCCAAGTGAGCTGCAAGGACGGCGAGGCGCAGCTCAAGCTCACGCAAAGCCGCTATCTGCCGCTCGGCTCGAAGGCCGATAGCAACGCGTTGTGGGGCGTGCCAGTGTGTCTGCGTTTTGGCCGCGCCGATACGAGCGAAACGCAATGTGTATTGCTGGATAAAACCGAAGCGAGTTTTCCGATTGCAACTGGCGGCTGCCCGGAATGGGTTCTGCCGAATGCGGATGCGAGCGGCTATTACCGTTTCAGCGTTTCGCGCGAAGCGTTCGCCAAACTCGCGGCGCATTTGCCAAGCTTGAGCGGGCCGGAGCAACTGGTATTTGCCGATGCGGTGTCGAGCGCGTTCCATCGCGGTGAACTCGATGTCGCGGCATTGCTCGACAGCCTGCCGGCGCTGGCAGCATCGCCGTTGCCGCAAGTGGCCACGGCGCTGCTCGACGATGTCGAATGGATTCGTGAATATCTGATCAGCGAATCGCAGCGCGCGCGTTTTGATGCGCGTATCGGCGCGATTTTCCTGCCGCATTTGCAACAGCTCGGTTACGTGCGAAAAACCGACGAGGCCAGCAACGATACGGCGCTGCGTGTGCGCTTGGTCAAGTTTCTCGCGCTGCGTTTGCATGTGCCGGAAGTGCGTGCGGCTTTGCTTGCACAAGGGCGCAAGGCGCTGGCGTTGGACGGCGGTGGCAAAACACAACTCGGCGCGGCGAACGCCGATCTGCTCGCGAGTGTGCTCGGTGTGATTGTGCAGGAAGACGGCGTTGCGGCGACCAAGGCGATTTATGCCGAACTCGAGATCAATCACGATGCGACCAGCCGTTACGCGATGCTCGCAGCAGCCGGTGCGAGCTTTGACGCGGCGCTCGCCGAGCAGGCGCGCAACTACGCGCTCGGTGCCGGCGTGCAACTCAGCGAGATGCGTGTGTTGTTCGACGCGCAGAATCATGAGCCGGAAAATCGCGCCGCATTCTGGCGCTGGTATCAAGTGCAGTTCGATGCAGTGCTGAAACGCACGCCGGGCTTTGCGCAAGGTGCGATGCCGCGCTCGGTCAGTGAGGGACGCTGCAGTAGCGATGCCGCCGATGAGCTCGATAAATTTTTTCGACCGCATGTGCCGCAGATCACCGGTGGCGCGCGTGCGCTTGCTCAGGCGCAGGAGGCGATCGGCCTCTGCAGCGCATTGCGTACACAACAAAAACCACAGGTGCTACAGCAATGGCTCGACCAACCGGGCGCGATGAAATGAACACTGGCATATTTGATTCGACGTCGATGAAAAACATTCAGCGCGGGATGTGCATATTCTTTGTACTCATGCTGGTTGGTTGTCAGAGTTTCGGGGGAGGCGCCTCCGCACCAACAACCGTTGCGAGCAAAAAGACAACGCTGGCCGCGTCCGATCCGCTGTCCGCGTTAGTCGGTGAGTTCGACAACAATGCGCAAGTCTGGCGCGTGCAATCGCAACTGCAATCGCCTGCGCCACCATCCGCCAAGGGCAAACCGTCGATCAGGGAAGCGGTGCCGTTGCGAGTGCATCAGCTCGTTCATCTGCTAGAGCACAAGAACGCGGGCAGCGGTTTGATGCTCTGGCAGCTTGATGTCACTGGCGCCACGCCGCCGGTCTCCGCGATCTGGTTATTCCGTGTGACTATCGAGGCGAATGGCGTGACGTTGCTGCCGTATCGAGCAACCGATCCCGCGACAATTGCTGCTCGGCTTGGCGATGCCGCAAAACGTTTCGAGGTGCAGCCCAACGATTGGATCGAACTCGATGCGTGCGCCTTGCACGGCACGATGCAGACCGGTCATCTTGTCGCCAGTGTCGATCAGGCTAGCTGCGCGGTCTTGTTGCCGGGCATCGGTGCGAGCGCGGCACTTTTGCCATTGCGTATCGATGCCGACGCCGAAATGATGCGCGTCGCAACTTTCGCCGATCAGGCGCGTAGCCCGACAGCACTGCAAGAAGGGCGACGCGTGCGCTGGTTCGGCGGCTGGGCCGCGATCAATGGCGCCGGCCCGCGTGCGACGATGGACAGCAAGGATTGGCACGAGCAACGCAAGCTGCGCATCCACGATGAAGGCGGGCGGCTCGCAGTGTTGTGGCGCGACGGCAGTCGCAGCGGGTATTCCGTCGAGCTATCGCGACAGAACGTCGGCGGGGAAAGCCAGGTACTCAAGCTCGCGCTGATCGAGGATGCGAGCGCGCGTACGCTGAGTTACGTCTGGGCAAATCCCGAGGCGACGCGTATCGGCATGCATCTGGGCTGGCTGCAGGTGGGGCTGGAATTGCAAGGCGAAGCGGCGATTGCGCACTAAGCAGCACAAGATACTTATCCTTCAAAACGTTGGCGATATAAGTGTATTGATACGTTAATGCGTTAATGCATTGAACATGCATTCAAGTTGTTTGTCGTTTCGACGCCTATGCAGCGGCGGCCGTATTCCATTCCAGCCGATAACCCACGCCGTAGACCGAGCTGATCGCATCTGCGCTGGCAGCGATCAGTTTATGGCGCAGATTCTTGATATGGCTGTCGACGGTGCGTCGCTAACGATGTGGTTATCCAGATACGACGCGTCGATCAATTGCTGGCGCGAGAACGCTGGCGCCTGCGCCGCTGTCGTGCACGCTGACGCGATAATTCGCGGCGACAAGATAGTCGCGCAACAGCGTCGCGAGTTTGACTTCGTCTTCGATCACCAGAATGTGCGCAGCATCGTTCATGCATTCATCACGTATGGATCGGCAAACGAATGCCGATACGCACACCGCCGAGCGGCGATGCGCTGGCCTCGATCTGACCGCCGTGCGCCGAGACGATCGCTCGGCATATCGCCAGACCCAAACCTGCGCAGCCGCCGCTACGATTGCGCGAAGCATCGACGCGGTACAAACGCTCAATGGCAGCGATGCTGGCGGAACGCCCGGCGCGGTATCCTCGATGTTCCGTTGCAGCTCTGTGCCGATCTCGCAGTTGCGTGAGACGTCGGGCATCGCCGCGCACGGGCTTTGTATTCGCGAGCTGGCTTTCCAGCGTCAGGCCAATGTCGACGAAACCCGGTGCATGCAGTTCGATGGTTTCCGTATTCAACGCCGCGAGGTCGACCGCAGCAAAACGATAATCGAGTGCGCCGGCATCGGCCAGCGCCGTGGCATTCGGCTGACGAATGCCGTCCTGCAACGCCTGAATTTCGCCGCGCAAAAATGCTCAGCGGCGTACGCAATTCATGCGCGATATCGGCATCCCATTGCTGGCGCGCTTGGCGATTCTGTTCGAGTGCACCGGCGAGATGATTGAAGTCGCTGGCGAGATCGCCGAATTCGTCGCGGCGCGAAATGACCACGCGCTGGCCGTATTCGCCAGTGGCCAGCGCGCGCGCGGCGTGCGCCAGTGAACGGATCGGCGTGAGCAGCCAGTGCGCCAGGCCCAGTGCAAACAACAGCGCGGCGATCAGCACGATCACACCGCTGATCAGCGCATCACGCAGTTGCGCCTGAGCAAACGTGCGATCCAGATCGCCCAGCAATTGCGGCAACGGCGCGAGACGCAGTTCACCAATTTTTTTCCGTCGAGTTGTACCGATACGCTCAGTGCCTGTGCGGAGATATCGCGAGCGCCGACGACCGCATTGCCCGCGGCGTCGAGCAACAACGTGCGCGAAGCGAGATCGAACGGGCCGGGTGTATGCGGCGGCGGGCGATCGCCGCGTGGAGTTGGGCGATCGTTATCGCTAGGCATCGCTCGATCCGGCGGCGGTGGATGCCCATCACGCGGCGGTGGTTCTTCGGCGCCCGGTGGCCGCAAACGCGGATCGGTGTTATCGCGATCAGGATCGAGCAGGCGGTTGAACTGGCGTGGATCATGGCGCAGGAATTCCTAGTCGCCGTGCCATGCATATTGTGCAGCGAGTACGGTGCTGACATTGCCGAGCCGATCCAGCGCGACCTGCGCCGCGCATTATTTTCTATCCGCGGGAAGTCGGCATTATCAGATCAGGCGCTGCGTAATCGCTTTCAGCACGGCATGGGTGCGATCACGGCTGTCGAGTTTGAGCAGGATATCGGTGATGTAATTTTTCACCGTGCCCTCGGACAAAAACAGGCTGCGCGCGATTTCCTTGTTCGAATAACCGCCGGCGATCAAACGCAGAATGCTGATTTCGCGCTCGGTGAGATGCGCGCGTTTTGTATCGGGCGAAACATCGTGCCAGTTTGCGCGCACCGAATGCAGGCTGACCGGTTGCAGCAAAGTTTCGCCACGCGCAACGCGCTTGATCGCGGCATGCAAGTCTTCCGGTGCCGCATCCTTGAGCAGAAATCCTTGCGCGCCGGCTTGCACTGCCGCCAGCATCAGTTCGGAATCGTCGAACGTGGTGAGCAGGATCAGCGGCGTGGCATCGCCGCGTTCGCGCAATATGCGCAATGACTCGATGCCGGTTTTGCGCGGCATGCGGATATCGCTGACGATCACATCGACTTTTGTTTGCGCAAGCTGGATCAGCAAGCTTTCGCCGTCTTCGGCTTCGATCGCGATATCGATGCCGCCGAGATCGCGCAGCAACGCGCTGAGTCCCTTGCGCACGAGCGCCTGATCGTCGGCCAGTGCAATCCGAATCGGTTCGACGCCGCTCATGTTTGCAGCGGAATGCTGGCGTTGAGAGTGAGGCCGGTATTTGCGCCCGACAATACGCGCAGCTCGCCACCGAGGGCATGCAAGCGCTCGCGCATGCCGGTCAGGCCGTTGCCGAAATTCAGGTTCGCCGTGCCGCTGCCGTTGTCGCGCACCTGCAGGCTTACATGCGCCTCGTCGCGTTGCAGGTCGAGCCAGATTTCGCTGGCGTGGCTGTGGCGCAACGCAGCAGGGTTTCCGCGCTTTGTACATCGGCCAGAAGACTGTCCTCGGCGATGTTCAAATGAATTTTCGGCCCGGGCAGGTGAGCGATCAAGGTCGCGAGCGCCGATCGCAGATCGACGCCGTCGTATTTGCGCAATTCGCTGACGACGGCGCGTATGTCGTCGAGTAATTCATCCGCAAGCTGCTTGCAACATTGCAGTTCTTCGACCTTCGCAAATACCGCATTGCGCAGCAGCAGGTGCAGATTGAGTTTGAGTGCGGTGAGTTTGTGGCCGGCAACGTCGTGCAGCTCGCGCGAGAGTTTCAATCGCTCCTGGCTGCGCGCACTTTCTTCGAGCAGGCTGCGGGTCGAAAGCAACTGCGCATTGGTCGCGAGCAGTTCGGTATTCGCCTGTTCGGCGCGGCGTGCGTAATACGCGGTCAATGCCGCAAACGCTTGAAAACTACCATACGCGAACATGCTCACCAGCATGCTGCCCGGGCTCCAGTAATGACTGCCGATCCACGCAAAAATCACGTTCACGAGCAATAGAAAAATCAGTGCGATGGCGGGTCGGCAAGAAAGAATCACCTGCACCGCAAGGATCACCAGCAATACCGGTTGCATGCCGCCGAGGAAACAATAAATCGCCGCCAACGTGAAAGCACTCTGCGCCAGGATCAGTAGTGGTTCTAGCCAATTTTGTCGTGTCGTGTTGGCGCGAATCACGCCAGTGGCGATCAAGCTGAGCAGAATGAAAAGAGTGAATATCGCGCCGAAAATTTGCTGCAGGTTCCAAAGCCGCAGCGGATTATCCAGCAGCGTATTCAGCACCACCGCAATCCATACCAGATAGGCCGTCAGACGCAGCGGATTGAACAACCACTGGCGCCAATGGCGTGGCGTCGACGATTCGGTAAACAAGGTGGTGTTGAGCATGGCTGCAGTGTAAAGCCTGAATCACGGCGATGGATGCACGCAGCGACAAAGGTGACTTTACTCACCCGTGTCTGGTGACTTTCGGTATCTCCGCTCTGCTTGCGCAAAAGCGCATCGTAGCCATTGTCAGAACATTCGGGAGCCAGCCATGATTTTTCAAATTCTTGTACACACACCGGTTTGGGTGTGGATGATTCTTGTGTTTTTGATCTATCGCGGACTGCTTGCGAGTCGTGATCGCGAGCTGTCGCGATTGCAGACGTGCGTCGTGCCGGTAGTGTTTCTGTGGCTGTCGCTGGACGGCATCACGCGCAGCTTCGGCGCGCAGGATGGCGCCTTGCTCGCGTGGCTAGTCGGCGCAGTGACTGGCATCGCGATCGCATGGCTGAGTTTCGATCCGCAGCGCATGAGCTTGCTGGCCGACGGCAAAACCGTATTCATCCGCGGTAGCTGGAAACCGATGCTGTTGATGCTCGCGATTTTCCTGACCAAGTACGCCACCGGAATAGTGCTGGCGCTGCAACCGACGCGCGCGCGGGATCTCGGTTTTGTTGTTGCTGTTTGTCTATTGTACGGAATGTGCAACGGCATGTTTTTCGCGCAACTGCTGCGCTTGTTTACGCTGCAGCGCCGGGTCGTGGCTTGAGCTTTTCATGCTGGAATCGCCAGCACGAAGTTGTCCGCGATTCCACTGCGCCGCCAGACGCGTTACTCTCGCGCGGATTTTTATGGTGGTGTGATTCGATAGATGAGCAACGAACGATTTGCCGGTATTGATCGGCTTTACGGCAACGGCAGTGTTGACCTGCTCGCGCGATGTCATGTCTGTATCGTCGGCATCGGCGGAGTGGGTTCGTGGGCGGCAGAGGCGCTTGCGCGCAGTGGCGTGGGTCGACTCACCCTGATCGATGCCGACGATGTTTGCGTGAGCAATACCAATCGCCAGTTGCCGGCGCTCGAAGGCCAGTATGGACGGCCAAAAGTAGCGGTGATGGCCGAGCGTTTGTATGCGATCAATCCCGCGATCAAAATCGATGCGGTCAGCGATTTCGTCACGAGCAAGAATCTCGAACAGCATCTCGTACGTGATTACGATGCGGTGATCGATGCATGCGATGCGTTGCGCGTGAAGGTCGATATGATCGCATTCTGCAAACGCCGCAAGATCCCGATCGTCACCTGTGGCTCGGCCGGCGGGCGCACCGATCCAACCAAGATCACGGTGCGCGATCTCACGCGTACCGAGCACGATGCGTTGCTGGGTTACGTGCGCGGCAAGCTGCGCGACGACTACGACTGGACACGCAATCCAAAACGCTATTTCGGCGTCGCGGCGGTGTTCTCGCGCGAAAACGTGAAGTATCCGCAAGCCGATGGCAGCGTCTGCGAAAAACGCCCGAAACTCGATGCCAATGCCGCGCTGAAACTCGATTGCGGCGGCGGCCTCGGCGCGGCGACACACGTCACCGCGAGCTTTGCCTTTGCCGCAGTTGGGCGTGTGCTGGAAAGGTTACTGGAAAAACCGGCGACGGAATCGTTATCTATTATGATTGGATTGTAGGTTCAGCCAATTCCAATCGTTATATCTGTGACAGATTCGAACGGTGTGACCGGCAACGTGCATGCCTCAGCACGCTTTATTCGAATAGAGGTGCTTGTCCATCTCGCGAGGGGTGACCTCTTTCTTCAAACTCGGTTCGAGTATATGGTCGCGGTAGTGCAGGCACCGGCATGCGAATGCAGCGTACATATCGTCGTAGCCACGTGGGAAATCGATGCGATGAGAGCCGTGCAACTTTAGCTCTTGACCCAATCGCCTCGTCACAACTGAGTCGTATATGAAAACCGCGTTCCTAGCGTGAAAATGCAGGTACTTGGAAGCGAGTGAACGGTTCTCCAAGTCCGTTAGGTTTTTGAAGCGTTCAATCAAGTAACGATGAGCATGTAGTATTTTTTCGATGTTATATTCATCGACTCGACCTATACATGCAATCTCGTTGATTTTCTCGTCGATTTCTGAAGCGACCAGATTCATCGCCGCATGCTTCACCTTAAATCCGGTTTTAGCCTTACGTTCGATCGACGCAGCGTATGATCGTCCAATCAACCATAGTTTCCCGTGGACGACATCTGCATCGGTGTGCTTCGGATTCTCCGCACACATCCGATATAAAATGGAATTGCCGAAATTTCCGTAGAAATCGCTTCCGCCGGATACATCCATCTGTTGTTCATGGTCAGCCATTTGCATGTCTCATGAGTAAATTACCGATCGCGTGGTATGCCTACGATTTTCTATCATGTCGTCCCAATTGATCGTCGCCTGGAAACCATCGATGAAAATCGAGTCGTGAGTGGCAGAAAAGAAAAATGTAAGTCAATCTGATATCGCTTAGCGACAGTGAACTATATGAGGTCGAACCGCTCCAGCCACTCCCAAGCAATTCGCGCGGATACCTGCCAAGAGGTTCTGTAGGGATTGCATATGTTGCGTCTTTGGTGTTCCTGTCTGAATGCAAAAACGAGTTCGAATTTATTTGACAGACAGTTTTGATGCTTAGTAAACCTCAACATACGTTTGCCCATCTTCCGTATATTGAGCACTGTATTGGATATTTTGAAATTCTGCGATATCCCCCTTGCATGTAACCTTTTTCAGCCCATCGTCGCGGTTCGTCGTTCGGATATTTACAAATCCAGCTGACTTTACACTTTTGAGAGGCAAGTCCTTAAACATCAGCTCCACCACTGTATCTGTCACGTCTCTGTCCGAGCATGATGGAGTGCCGGATTTACCGCACGCGGCGAGTAATATTACAAGCAGTGACACTGTGGCGCAGTTAGAAGACATTTGTCGCATGACTTATCTCTATTGGTAAAATACCTATTAATGAGTAGTGTGAAAATTCCAGTGAGCAAAGTCGCTGGCCTGATGCGGGCGCGGTTCAGGATAACGTTTGAATGCAATGATCGCATCAGAAAGTCGTGGTGCCATGTAGGTGAGTCTAATGTGGCGGTGGCAGCGCTAGGCGGACGCATGCGCTTACATTTCACTTCGGCTGGGATTCCATCAACAATGAGATCAAACGTTTTTCTATTCGAGAGCTCAACTGTGCGACCGTTCTTTAGTAAGTACGCAGTTACGGCAGCAATGCCTTGCCGTTCAATTTCGTGAAGTTCGGCCATATCCCTTTTGCGCCTTCAGCGCCCCTCCTCATTGATGGTGCGACCATCGTGCGAAAGGACACTCGTCCTGTCTACTAGAAAATTTCTAGGTTTCGCTGTCGTTCGCAAACTTCGTTCGTACACGTAACTGCGTCCCGAACGCGCCACTACGCAACCGCAAACGCCCACCCAGCGTCAGCACGCGGTCATGAATTCCGATGAGGCCAATGCCGGGCATGCGGTCTTCCGTGTTGAACCCGCGTCCGTCATCTCCCAGCACGAGCAGCACGCGAGTTCCGCCGTCGAGTCCGCTACGTGTGCGCAAGCGTACGCACAGGCGCGTCGCGCCGGCGTGGCGCGTGGTGTTCGTCGCGAACTCTTGCACGATGCGGTAGAGCGCAGTCTGCACGTTGTCGTCGAGCCTTGGCAGAAGCTGTGCGTCGTCGTCAATGCGCAGGTCGAATGCCATGCCGTTGCTTTCGACCAGACTGCGGATCGCACCCTCGCGCAGCGCATGGACGAGTCCGAAGTCGTCGAGGCCGGCTGGACGCAGGCTCGACATCAATCCGGAAACCGCCTGGCGCATGCGCGTCAGAGTCGTCGCGATGTCGCCGGCCAGTTCGGCACCCTCGGCTCCGGCTTTGCGTTCGAGCAGGCGCACACGTGTCTGCAGTGCGGCGAGGTTCTGGCCTATCTCATCGTGCAGTTCAGAAGTGATCCAGCGTCTGGTCTGCTCGGCGGTGTCGAGATTACGTCGCGCGGCATCGCGCAGTTCGCTGGTAAGTCGATCCTGCCGTTCGTTCGCCGCGAGCAGGCTGGTATTGCGTTCGAGCAATTCATGCTGACTGTCGCGCAGTGCATCGCGCACCGCGCCGAGTAGCAGTGTGGCGCTGCCAGCGACGGCGAGAAATCCTTGTGCCTCGACGGTCAGGTCGGGTTTTCCGTCAAGCCAGCCGCTGTACGCGATCGCGACGCTGGCTGCGGACAGCGCGAGCGCGGCGCCGCGCCAGCCGTTGCGCACCGCGAAATAAATGCTCGGCACGCAGCAGAGCAGTGCGGAGAAGAAAAACACCTGCGATTCGGTGGCTCGTGCGACCAATGCGAAATAGGCGAGCAGCACTGGCAGCAGAACTATCGGCACATCGAAACGCAAGCGTCGTCGCATTGCAGCGTCTGGCTGCGCTCCAATCAGAATCATGAGGACCGGCGCCAACGTTAGCATGCCGATGTAATCGCCGAGTACGAGTTGCAACATCAGGCGCAACGGCGATAACTGCGCAGACTCACTGAATGGATAGAGCGAATTTCCCAGCGTCGCGCAAACGGCGGCGAGCGCCATAGCGCCGAGCAGGCGCGCCATCGACGCGAAGGATTCGGTGGGCGTGAACCCTCGGGTTTGCCGCAACCACAATGGGCCAATGACGGCGGTTAGCGGATTGGCTGCGAGCACCGCGACGGCATACACGCCATGTTCTGCCACGAACGACGGATACATCTTCAGTAGATAGAGCAGCATTTCCGCCGCGATGATCCACGGCCAACGCCGGTATGGTGACAACACCAGTGTCGCGAAACGCAGGCCGGCGGGCAAATACCAGAACACGTGTGCCGTCTGGAATACGGCATAAAATGCCGTCGCGTAACCGCAAGCCAGCAGCGCATCCCATATCCACTCCGATAACCGCATTCTCATCGCGCGATGGTAACGGACGCCGATGTCGCGGTAACTGGAAAAATTCCAGTTGGCGAAACTTCCTGGACACGCCATGCTGCGCCCATGATCCGCATCGTGTTAGCCGACGACCACGCTATTGTGCGCACGGGTTTCCGCGCGCTGATCGAGGAAGAATCCGACATGACCATCGTCGCCGAATGCGACAGCGCCGACACGGCACGTGCCGCCGTGCGCGAGCACGTGCCGGATGTGCTCGCGTTCGACATCGCGATGCCGGGCGGCGGTTTGTCGCTGGTGCCGGAGTTGCGTGCCAGCACACCGGAGTTGCGTTTGCTGTGCCTGAGCATGCACGACCAGGAACCGTACATTTCCGAAGCGCTGCGCCGTGGCGTGCACGGCTACGTGACAAAAGGTGCGGCAACCGACGAACTCGTCGCCGCTGCGCGCGCGGTGTGTGATGGAGATGTCTATTTGAGCTGACTTGCAGCGGCCCAAGCCTTCGGGACCGGTTCTGGAGTGCCTGAGCGACCGTGAGCGCGAAGTATTTTTGCTCGTGGCGCGCGGCGCGAAGGTCAAACAGATCGCGGCGACGCTCGGCATCAGCGACAAGACGGTTTACCTACACCGCGCCACCGTGTACGCCAAGCTTGGAGCGCGCAATGAGCTGGACTTGCATCGGATTGCACTGGAACACGGGTTGCTCTAAATAACGCACGTGTCAAACGTGGCAATCGGCGGTCTTGACGGAGTTCGCTGCAAACTCAAAATGCTGAGGCATCGAGTCCGAACAAGCGGATCGCGTTTGCCGTGGTCGCCTGCGCAATAAATTCCGCGTCGGTTTTGCGCAACTCCGCCACGCAGTCGCAAACTTCAGTCAGATAGGCGGGCTCGTTGCGCTGGCCGCGATGCGTGCTCAGCGGTTGATCCGGTGAGTCGGTTTCGAGCAGAAGGAATTCGATCGGCATGCTCGCGACGATAGCGCGCAGGCGAGTCGCGCGTTCGTATGTCAGTGGGCCGCCGATGCCAGTATGAAATCCTAGTTTGAACAGCTCGCGCGCCTGCTCGGCACTGCCGCTGAAACTATGTACTACGCCGCGCAGTCCGCCGACTCCACGCAATGCGGTGATGACTTCGGCCAGCGCGCGGCGTGCGTGCAGGATCAATGGCAGATCGAATTCCTTGGCAAGTTCGAGTTGCCGCCGGAAATAAAAACGCTGTTGCTGCGGATCGAGACCGTCGACGAAAAAATCCAGGCCGCACTCACCGACCGCGGCGGGTCGTTGCGTGGCCAGCCAGGTTTCGAGCTGCCGCAGATGTTCCGGCTGATGCTGCGACTGAAACATCGGATGCAGCCCATAAGCAGGATGCAGCCCGGGCATCGTCGCGCAAATATCGCGCAGCGCGGGCCAGCTTGCCGCTGTGATCGCCGGTACGATCTGCCGCGAGACCCCAACTAGACGCGCGCGCTCGACGACAGATACACGGTCGGCCGCGAACTCATCCGCGTCGATATGGCTGTGGCTGTCGATCAATCGCATGTGCCGACAACGCCATTCACGGAATCAGCCACGCCGCCATGCCGAGGAACAATCCCATGCTCACGACATCGGTGGCGGTGGTCAGGAAAATGCTGGATGCGGTGGCTGGATCGGCGCCGGCTCGTTTCAGCGCGAGTGGCACAGCGGCACCGGCGACGCCGCTGATCAGGCAGCTCAGGGCCATCGCGATCAGGGTGATGAACGCTAGCACCAGCGCGCTGGAATTGTTCTGGCTCCAGGCTACGGCGTACATGCCGATCGCGGCGACGAGGCCGGTCAATGCGCCATTGATGAATCCTAGCCACGCCTCTTTCGCGATCAACGCCCCGGCGCGATCAGCGGTAAGTTCTTTCAGGGTCATGCCGCGCAAGGTCACGGCCAGCGACTGGCAACCGGTGTTGCTGCATTGCCCGGACAGCACCGGAATAAAAATGGCGAGGATCACGATGCGATTCACCGTGCCCTGAAACAGACCGACCACGCTCGCGGCGACGAACGCCGTGATCAGGTTGAGCTGCAACCACGGATGACGCAGCCTGAGACTGCGCGCCCATGGTGTTGCAGTGCGTTCTTCGCGCTCGACACCGACCATCGAGCCCGCTTGCGCACTGATCTCGAACGCCTGCTGCTCGAACAGTAACTGGCCGCGCACCACGCCGATCAGACGTTGCTGCGAATCGCACACCGGGTACACCGGATAATGTCGCGTCACGACTTCACGCATCGCATCGACCAGCGCGGTTTCAGGGCGTAACGAAAATGGTTTCGGCAACATCACTTCCTGCAAGAGTTGCTGCGGACTGGCGAAAACCAGCTCACGAAACGCCACCACACCGAGCAGATGCTGATTTGCATCGACCACGAAAATATACGTGATTAAGGTATGTCGCACCGCTTCGCGCAAGCTCTCGATGACTTCGCTGACCTTTGCATCCGGCAGGAAAATCGCCGGTACGCGTTCCATCAGACGCCCGACGCTGCCCTCGGGATAACTCTGATCATGCAGCCATTGCTCGCCTTGTCCGCTGAGCGCGGCACCAGTGATGCCGGTGCGCCGTTCGGGCGTAAAGCGTTGCAGAATCTCGACCGCACGCGCCGGCCCGAGCGTGGCCAGCACGCCGGCGATTTCGGCATCTTGATAATGCGCAAGTGCGTCGGCCGCACTTTTCGGATCGAGTTCGCGCGCGATGTTGATCAGCGTGCGCGTGGATTCCGTTACCTGCATCGGCGATTCCTGAAACTGGATTTTTGGTGATGCGCGAATGCTAGCGTAACGACGCAAATATCGTCATCGTTGCGCATGAGGATCATGCTCACGCGCGACGACCGCGCCACCACGACATCACTCCGTACAGCGCGACCACGGCCGCCACCGCGATGCCGATCGCCAGCCATTCGACACGTGTGAGTGTGAGCAGAACCAGCGTGAGCGCGGCGCAGGCGATGAACGGAATCAAGGCGCCGCCGGGTAGCACGAACGGCTTGCCTTGCTCGGCCACGCTACGGCGCTGCAGCGCCCCGGCCGCAACGCTGGTCGCAAAATACGTCAGGCAGATCGCACCGCCGGAGATCAGTACGAGCGCGGCGAAATTGCCGAACAGGGCCAGCGTACAACTGATGCCGGCGTGCACGACGATGGCGAAGATCGGCACGCGCGTTTTCGCGGTGACGCGGGCCAGCAACGAAGGCAGATAACCGTCACGCGCCAATGCATAAACCAATCGTGATGTACCGAGCAGGTTGCCTTGCAGAAAGCCGAGCATCGACATTGTCGCAGTAATCAGCAACAGCACAGCCGCACCCGGCCACAGCGCACCAGCGGTCGCTGCGAGTGGGGTGGCGCTGTCTGCCAAGGCGCTGCCGAGTATGCCTTGCGTGACGATTTGCAGGCCGACATACAACAACACCACGAACAGGATCGCCGTGACCGTAGCGCGCGGCACAAGACGCGCTGGATTGGTCATTTCGGCCGAAGGCACCAGCGCGGTTTCCATGCCGGAGTACGCAAACAT
>JAYVTP010000030.1:0-27818 GCA_043788685.1 Pseudolysobacter sp.
ACATCGGCCACGTTCCAGCCAATCTGTTTCAGCAGTTTGTCGATGGCACTCACCGGCGCGGTCGTGAACCATTCCGGTTCCTGCGAAAATGTGGCATGGCCGACGATCCGTGCCAGCGGTTTCAGTCCGCGTTTTTTCGCCTCGTCCTCACTCATCACTACAGTTGCCGCGGCACCATCGGAAATGCTCGACGAACTTGCTGCGGTCACGGTGCCATCCTTGCGGAATGCCGGCTTCAGTGTCGGAATCTTGACGATGTCGGATTTGCCGGGCTGCTCGTCGGTCGCGTATTCGACATCGCCCTTGCGTCCGGCAACTTTCACCGCAGCAATTTCGGCAGCGAACGCGCCCGACGCGATCGCGGCTTGCGCGCGTCTGACTGATTCGATCGTGAAGGCATCCTGTGCATCGCGCGTGAAGCCGTACTTGTCGGCGGTGGCTTCGGCGAACACGCCCATCGACTGGCCATCATACGGGTTGGTCAATCCATCCCAAGCCATATGATCGACCAGTTTTGCGTCGCCATAACGCAGGCCGGTGCGAGCCGCCACCATGTGCGGTGCATTCGTCATCGACTCCATTCCGCCGGCAACGATGATGCTCGCCGAGCCAGCCTTGATCAGATCGTTGGCCAGCATGATCGCCTTCATGCCGGAGCCGCAAACCTTGTTGATCGTCGTGCAGCCTGCCGATTTCGACAGACCCGCCGCGAGCGCCGCCTGACGTGCGGGCGCCTGGCCGAGATTGGCTGGCAATACGCAACCCATGATCACTTCGGATACGTCATCTGCCGTGACGCCGGATTGTTCCAGCGCGGCCATGATCGCAGTGGCACCCAGTGTGGTGGCGGGCACACCGGTGAACTGGCCGAGCATGGAGCCAATCGCAGTGCGCTTGGCACCGACAATAACGATGGAATCAGACATGGAATTCTCCGAGTTGTGAGGCGACCGCGCAGCGCGGCAGATCGCAGATTATCGCGCACTGTATCTGGCACTGGCAAACGCGGCGATAGGATGAGAGGTCACGATTTTGAAGTATTCAAAAGGGGATTTTTTTCGCGAATCGTAGCTGTCACCATTTGCCGTGGAACAGTTCGCGGCCAATCAGCATGCGGCGGATTTCGTTGGTGCCCGCGCCAATTTCATACAGCTTGGCATCGCGCAGAATTCGACCGGTCGGATATTCGTTGATATAACCGTTGCCGCCGAGACATTGAATGGCTTCGAGCGCGACCTTGACCGCATTCTGCGACGCGTTGAGCAAACACGCCGCAGGATCGATGCGTGACTTCACGCCACGATCAAAATCCTGCGCCACCAGATACGCAAATGCGCGCGAGGATTGCAGCGCGGTATACATGTCGGCGATCTTCGCCTGCATGATGCCGAAGGTGCCGATCGGCGCGTTGAACTGCTTGCGTTCGCGCGTGTAGGGCAGAGCGATTTCGAGCGCCGCCTGCATCAGGCCGATCGGGCCGCCGGACAATACCAGGCGCTCGGTATCGAGGCCGCTCATCAGCACGCGTACGCCTTCGTTGACCTGGCCGACGATGTTTTCCGCGGGGATTGCGCAATCCTCGAAAACCAGTTCGCAGGTGTTGGAGCCACGCATGCCGAGCTTGTCGAGTTTCTGCGCAGTGCTGAAACCTTTCATACCTTTCTCGACGATGAAGGCCGTCATGCAGCGCGATCCCGCCGGGCGCGGCGCCGTGCGCATGTAGACCAGCAGTACATCGGCGTCAGGGCCGTTGGTGATCCACATTTTCGAACCGTTGGCGAGCCAATGGTCACCTTTGAGTTCGGCGCGGCAGGTCATCGAGCCGACGACATCTGAACCGGCGCCGGGTTCGCTCATCGCGAGCGCGCCGACATGCTCGCCGCTGCACAATTTCGGTATGTATTTGTGGCGCTGTGCTTCGTTGCCATTGTGGAAAATATTTTGCACGCACAGGTTGGAATGAGCGGCGTAGGAAAGGCCGACCGAGCCCGAGGCGCGCGAGATTTCCTCGACCGCGAGCTGATGCGCCAGAAAGCCCATGCCCGAGCCGCCGTATTCGGTCGGGATGGTGATGCCGAGCAGGCCCATGTCGCCGAATTTGTGCCACAGATCGCTGGGAAAAATATTGTCGTGATCGATCAGGTTGGCGCGCGGCGCGATTTCCTTTTCGGCAAACGCATGCACCGTTTCGCGTAGCAGATCGAGTTCTTCACCGAGAGGAAATGAACGCATGTTATTTGGCCGTTGGATGGTAGGGTTTTTGTAAAACGAGCCGCGCGGCGGCAGTTCAGGATTTTCCAAACGTGTTGCGCTAGACGATTGATTGCATGGCAAAAGCGCATCGCCGCTATCCTTGGGACAGAGCGATGCGCGTTTGCGTGTCGCGATCAATTTATTGGCAGGCGCAGAATTCTGCTCCTCATTGCCCGCGCATGCGCCCGAGGAAACGTGGCGCGCCGTTGCCCATCGTCGGCAACTTGATCTTGCCGATCATGGCGATACGATCTTCGGCAAGGCGATCTGCTGCGCGGAAAGTCGGGATCTTGTCGCGCGCCGCGATCTGGAAAATCTTACCGAGGTTGTAATAAATCGTGCGCATCATGCGCATCGCGCGTTCGCGGTTGTAGCCGTCGATTTCGAGCGATACGTTCATCAGTCCGCCGGCGTTGACGGCGTAATCCGGCGCATACAGGATGCCGCGCGCTTCGAGTTCTTCGCCGATTTCATCGGTGGCGAGCTGATTGTTTGCCGCACCGCAGATGACCTTGCATTTGAGCCGCGGCAGCGTCGCTTCGTTGATCGTGCCACCGAGCGCACATGGCGAATAGACGTCCGCGTCGACGTCGTAGATATCGTCGAGTCCGACTGCTTCGCAGCCATATTCGTCGACACACTGTTGCACCGCATCCTTGTTGATGTCGGTGACAAATACTTTTGCGCCTTGTTCGCGCAGCAACTTGACGAATTCCATGCCGACGTGGCCCGTGCCCTGCACGGCGTAGCTGTATTTACCGACATCTTCGTTGCCGAACTTGGCATTCAACGAAGCCATCAGGCCTTGCAGCGTGCCGAAAGCGGTGAACGGCGACGGATCGCCCGAACCGCCATGCACCTGGTGCACGCCGGTGACGTAGTCGGTCTCCTTGAGCACGTATTCCATGTCGTTGACGTCGATACCGACGTCTTCAGCGGTGATGTAACGTCCGTTGAGCGAGTTGACGAAACGGCCGAACGCACGAAACAGCGCTTCCGATTTGTCCTTGGTCGGATCGCCGATGATCACACCTTTGCCGCCACCGAGACTCAGCCCTGCAACCGCCGCCTTGTACGACATTCCGCGTGACAAACGCAGGACATCGTTGAGTGCTTCGGCTTCGGTCTTGTAGTTCCACATGCGCAATCCGCCCAGAGCCGGGCCGAGTACGGTGTTGTGGATGGCGATGATTGCCTTCAGGCCGGCATCTTTGTTGTGGCAGAACACAACTTGCTCGTGACCCGTGGTGGCGAGGGTTTCAAAGATCATTACGCTGGAGCTCCAGAGTGAGTAGAGAAGTGATTCGATGCAGGCTTGAATGCGGCGCGAGACGCTATCGATCAACCAAGCCATGCGCGTGACCAACACGATTGGCGGTCTCGCTTGCCTCGTGGGTACGCGCTGCATCCCGCATAGCTTAATCCAAAGATGACGCTGACCAATCATGTTTGTTGTGCATGAAGCTGGATTTGGCTGCAACATGCACTCAATAAACTGCGGCAGTTGACCTACGAGTGATGCTTGCGCTGCGAAATTTTTCGATTGTGTATTGACGTGAATCGATTCGCTGGTGATAATTGCTGGCTCGCATCACTGGATTGCTTTGCTCCGGTCAAGCCACCCAGACGATGCGGGCTGAAGCGGAGCCAAAACCGTTCCAGGCAAGACCGCAATCCGTTTAATTGCGCCCGTAGCTCAGCTGGATAGAGTACCTGGCTACGAACTAGGTGGTCGGGAGTTCGAATCTCTCCGGGCGCGCCATTCCGATAAAGGGTGCTTCGGCACCCTTTATTTTATCGGCAACGGTTTGGCGGAATGCTGTAGGCCGGCGTGGCTGCAGATGCAGATTTGACAGGTGCGTGAGCGACTGATTCCCGATTGACGCAATACCTGCCTGCACGTAGTATTCGTGTAGATTCGTAGCGCGGTGACGAGTCTTAAAGTTCTGGATCCGAACGGGGTATAGCGCAGTCTGGTAGCGCACCTGCTTTGGGAGCAGGGGGTCGCGGGTTCGAATCCCTCTACCCCGACCAGATCCGGATCGCGCAAGAGTTTCGAAACGTGTGGCACGAGGCTGCATGTGATCGCGTCAAGGAGGTCCGTGCCTTACACTGTTCGGGCTTTGCGCCCGTAGCTCAATCGGATAGAGCATCGGCCTTCTAAGCCGACGGTTGCAGGTTCGATTCCTGTCGGGCGCGCCAGTACGAATGGTTTCAATGGTGAGCGTAGCTCAGTCGGTAGAGCTCCGGATTGTGATTCCGGCGGTCGTGGGTTCGAGCCCCATCGTTCACCCCAGTTTCATGCAAGTGGGCCGTTAGCTCAGTTGGTAGAGCAGGAGACTCTTAATCTCTTGGTCGTAGGTTCGACTCCTACACGGCCCACCACTTATCTCGATAGTAGGCCGTGACGCCTGCGCAAGACTGGTACATCCCCAAGCAGAATTCATACTACAATCCCGGATGTAAGCGAATGTGGCGGAATTGGTAGACGCACCAGATTTAGGTTCTGGCGGGGTAACCCGTGAGAGTTCGAGTCTCTCCTTTCGCACCACCCAATGACACAGCGCAGAGATGGCGGCCAACTACCTGGCGCGTCATATCTTCGCGTTTTTCCAGTTAGGAGCCAGCATGCAAATTTCGGTTGAAAACGTGGGCAAACTTGAGCGCAAACTGACGGTGAAACTGCCGGCAGAACAGCTCGATTTGCAGGTCAGAACACGACTGCAGGAAATGGGCCGCAACATCCGCCTGAAGGGTTTCCGTCCCGGCAAGATTCCACCGAAAGTCATCGAGCAGCGTTTTGGTGCGCAAGTGCGTGGCGAAGCCTTCAACGAGCTCGTGCGCAACAGTTTCCAGTCCGCTGTCGACGATCAAAAATTGCGTCCGGCGATGGCACCGTCGATTTCGACCACCGGTCAATCGAACAATGGCGAAATCGAATATGTCGCCACCTTTGAAGTGCTGCCCGAGATCGCCAAGATCGATGTCAGCACGCTCGCGGTAACGAAGCCGACTGCCAGCGTTACCGATGTCGATGTCGATCAGATGATCGATACCCTGCGTCAACAGCGGCGCAGTTGGACGCAGGTCGAGCGCTCCGCGCAGGTGGGCGACATGGTGTTGTTTGAATATTCCGCGCAATCCGGCGATGCACGCCATCCTGCCGAAGGTTTTGATCGTGTCGGCACGGTAATCGGTTCCGGCGCGATGTTTGCGGAGTTCGAAAGCGCCTTGGTCGATCTGAAAAGTGGTGAAGACAAAAAAGTCGAACTCACTTTCCCGACGGATTTCCGCGTCGCTGAATTGATCGGCAAGCATGCAGAAGTGGAGCTCAAGGTATCCCGCGTGCAGGAAGCGCAGATGCCGGAACTCGACGATGCGTTTGTCGCCAGCTTCGGTGTGAAAGAGGGCGGCATCGAACGTTTCCGCGAAGACGTGCGCGCCAATCTCGAGCGCGAACTCAAAGCCACGTTGTCGGCGCGCCTGAAAAACGAAGTCGTGCAGAAACTGGTGGCGGCCTATGCCGATCTGGAACTGCCGCAAAGCATGATCGCGGCCGAGGCGCGCGCAATGGCACAGCAGGCCGAAGCGCAGGCGCGCCAGGCCGGGCAAACTATCAGCCAGCCGCCGGAAGCCTATGTCGCGATCGCGCAGCAACGTGTTTCTGCCGGTGTTTTGATTGGCGAAATCGCGCGACAGAATGACTTGCGGCTGGACTCGCGTCGTGTTGCCGAAACGCTGTCGGCAATCGCCTCGACCTACGAAGAGCCGGAACGCGTAGTTGAACTTTACTCGAACGATCCCCAGTTGATGCACGGACTGCAGAGTCGTGTACTCGAAGACCAGGTAGCGGATTGGGTTGCCAATCATGCGCAAGTCAGCGAGCAGGCTCTGAGCTTCAGCGAGGTCATGCGTCCTAACGCGTGATCGAGTTTCGGGAAATCCCGGTTGCGGGATTTTCTATTATCATGATCGGGAGTTCGTGTATGTCCAAGGTATTCGCACCGCTTGGGTTGAATATGGTGCCGATGGTGGTTGAACAGACCTCCCGCGGCGAACGCGCGTACGATATTTATTCGCGTCTGCTGAAAGAACGTGTGATTTTCCTGGTCGGGCCAATTGACGATTACGTCGCGAATGTCGTTGTTGCGCAATTGTTGTTTCTCGAATCGGAAAATCCCGACAAGGACATCAATCTTTACATCAACAGTCCGGGCGGTTCGGTCACAGCCGGCATGGCGATTTACGACACCATGCAGTTCCTCAAGCCCGACGTGAGCACGATGTGCATCGGTCAAGCTGCGAGCATGGGCGCACTGTTATTGACCGCGGGCGCCAAGGGCAAGCGTTACAGCTTGCCGCATTCGCGCGTGATGATTCATCAGCCGCTCGGCGGTTTTCAAGGCCAAGCCACGGATATCGAGATCCACACGCGTGAGATTCTGACGATTCGTGATCGCCTGAATTCGATCATGGCCAAGCACGCCGGTCAGCCGATCGAGCGCATTGCCAAAGATACCGATCGCGATAATTTCATGAGCGCCCCGGACGCCCAGGCTTATGGTCTGATCGACGCCGTGCTCGAAAAACGCCCGAACGAAGCAGCAAAAGTCTGATTATTGCTGCGCTCGCGTCAGAACATCCGTTTGCGTTTTGTGCCATATCTCCCTGCGCCGGCGCTTGCCGGAGCGGGGGGCTATGCTATTCTGCGCTTGACATCAAATTGCAATGGACTCGGGATCTGGTATGAGTGACGACCGGCAAAGCCGATCGGGTGAGAGCGGAAAGATTCTCTACTGCTCTTTCTGCGGCAAGAGTCAACACGAGGTGCGCAAGCTGATTGCGGGTCCCAGCGTATTCATCTGCGATGAATGCGTGGAACTCTGCAACGACATCATCCGCGAAGAGCTGGAAGAAAAGGCGGCCACCGCGCGCAGCCACCTGCCCAAGCCGCGCGAAATCCAAGATGTGCTCGATCAGTATGTGATCGGCCAAAGTCGCGCGAAGAAGACCCTCGCTGTGGCGGTGTACAACCATTACAAACGTCTGGAATCCCGCGGCAAGAACGACGATGTCGAACTCGCCAAGTCGAATATCCTGCTGATCGGCCCGACCGGCTCGGGCAAGACGCTGCTCGCGGAAACGCTCGCGCGCCAACTCAATGTGCCGTTCACGATCGCCGACGCAACCACGCTGACCGAAGCCGGTTACGTGGGCGAGGATGTCGAGAACATCATCCAGAAACTACTGCAGAAATGCGATTACGACGTCGAGAAGGCGCAGACCGGCATCGTTTACATCGACGAGATCGACAAGATTTCGCGCAAGAGCGAAAACCCGTCGATCACGCGCGACGTCTCCGGTGAAGGTGTGCAGCAAGCGTTGCTCAAGCTGATCGAAGGCACGCTCGCTTCGGTGCCGCCGCAAGGTGGACGCAAGCATCCGCAGCAGGAATTTCTGCAGGTCGATACCAAGAATATTCTGTTCATTTGCGGTGGCGCGTTTGCGGGTCTGGAGAAAGTCATTCAGGCGCGCTCCGAATCTACCGGGATAGGCTTCAACGCCGAAGTGCGCAGCAAGTCGCAGGCATCGAATGTCGGCAAGGTTCTGGCCGATGTCGAGCCGGAAGATCTTGTCAAGTTTGGTCTGATCCCGGAATTCGTCGGTCGTCTGCCGGTGGTTGCCACGCTCGAAGAGCTCGATCAGGATGCTCTCGTCAAAATTCTGACCGAGCCTAAAAACGCGATCACACGCCAGTTCAAGAAGATGTTCGAGATGGAAGGTGCGGAGTTGGAGTTCCGTCCCGAGGCGTTGGCAGCGGTGGCGCGCAAAGCGCTTAAACGCCGTACCGGCGCACGCGGTTTGCGCACAATTCTCGAACAGGTGCTGCTCGATACGATGTACGAGCTGCCGTCACTGGAGCATGTCAGCAAGGTCGTTGTCGACGAAGCCGTGATCAATGGTCAGGCTGAGCCGTATCTGATTTATCGCGGCATGCAGGCGCGGGCGGCGTCGGCAGAATAATTCGGTTGCGCCCAAGGCGCGGCATGCGAGATTGCTTGCAAATCCGCACAGTGCCCTTACTTGACGATATGGCAGCGTGCGATCACGCTGCCATTATTGTTTTTGCCCTACTGTTTATCCGCTTCGTTGTTCAGGAAATCGAATGGAAAAGACTCCCAAAAGTGTCGCGCAAATTGATGTGACCGAATTGCCGATATTGCCGCTGCGTGATGTGGTGGTGTATCCGCACATGGTTATTCCGTTGTTTGTCGGGCGCGAAAAATCGGTGCGTGCGCTTGACGCTGCCATGGACGGTGACAAACAAATTTTATTGGTGGCGCAACGCGGGCCGGACATCGACGATCCGCTCGAAGCCGACCTGTATTCGATCGGCACCGTTGCCACCGTGCTGCAACTTTTGAAATTGCCTGATGGCACGATCAAGGTGCTGGTCGAAGGCGCGTCGCGCGCCGAGGTTGTTCGTTACGGCGAGCGCAATGGCTTGTTGACCGGGTTTGTGCGTCCACTCGAGCCGATGTATACGCGCGAACAGCGCGAAATCGACGTCGTCTCGCGTTCACTGACCTCGTTATTCGAGCAATACGTCAAACTCAATCGCAAGATTCCCCCCGAGCTGCTGACTACGCTGTCGGGCATCGACGATCCGAGCCGTCTGGCCGATACCGTGGCCGCGCATCTTACCGTGCGCCTGCAGGATAAGCAGAAGGTGCTGGAAACGGCCGACGTCGGCGATCGCCTGGAAATGCTGATCGGTTTTGTCGATGGCGAAATCGATGTGCAGCAGATCGAAAAACGCATCCGCGGCCGGGTCAAGTCGCAGATGGAAAAAAGTCAGCGCGAGTATTATCTGAATGAGCAGATGAAGGCCATCCAGAAGGAGCTTGGCGAATCCGACGAGGCGCCGAACGAACTTGAGGAACTGGCCAAGAAAATCGCCAATGCCGGCATGCCCAAGCCGGTCGAGACCAAGGCCAAGGCCGAGCTCAACAAGCTCAAGCAGATGTCGCCGATGTCGGCTGAGGCCACCGTGGTGCGCAATTACGTCGACTGGCTGGTGGGTGTCCCGTGGAAAAAACGTACCAAGGTGCGCAAGGATCTGAACGCTGCCCAGGACGTGCTTGATGCCGATCATTTCGGTCTCGAAAAAGTCAAGGAACGTATCCTTGAATACCTCGCCGTGCAGCAGCGCGTGAAAAAGATGAAGGCGCCGATTCTCTGCCTGGTCGGGCCGCCGGGCGTGGGCAAGACTTCGCTCGGTCAATCGATCGCCAAGGCGACCAATCGCAAGTTCGTGCGCATGTCCTTGGGCGGCGTGCGCGACGAAGCCGAGATCCGTGGTCATCGCCGCACCTACATCGGTTCGATGCCGGGCCGTATCGTGCAGAATCTGAGCAAGATCGGCACCAAGAATCCGCTGTTCGTGCTCGATGAAATCGACAAGATGTCGATGGATTTCCGCGGCGATCCGTCTTCAGCGCTTCTCGAAGTGCTCGACCCGGAACAGAACAACGCTTTCAGCGATCATTATCTCGAAGTGGATTTCGATCTGTCCGAAGTCATGTGGATCGCCACGGCGAACTCGTTGAACATCCCGGCGCCGCTGCTCGATCGCATGGAAGTAATTCGCATCCCGGGTTATACCGAAGATGAGAAAATCAATATCGCCACGCGCTATCTGTTGCAGAAACAGATCAAGGCGAACGGTCTGAAAAACGACGAAATTGCCGTCGATGAATCTGCCGTTCGCGATATCGTGCGTTATTACACGCGTGAAGCCGGCGTGCGAAATCTCGAGCGCGAAATCTCGAAGATCTGCCGCAAGGTGGTCAAGGAAATTTCTCTCGCTACCGACAAAGCCAAGAATGCCGGTAAGAAAATTAAGCGACGCAAATTGCTGATCAATTCCGAGAACCTCGAAACTTACCTGGGTGTGCAGAAATTCACCTTTGGTCGCGCCGAGAACCAGAACGAAATCGGTCTGGTAACGGGCCTGGCGTGGACCCAGGTCGGTGGCGAATTGCTCAGTATCGAAGCCACCGTGGTGCCTGGCAAAGGCAAGTTGATTCACACCGGCCAACTTGGCGATGTGATGCAGGAGTCGATCCAGGCCGCGTTATCAGTGGTGCGTGCGCGTGCCGATCAACTCGGGATCGATCCCGAGTTTCACCAGAAGCACGACATCCATATCCATGTACCGGAAGGTGCTACGCCGAAAGACGGCCCCAGCGCTGGTGTGGCAATGTGTACCGCACTGGTATCGGCGTTGACCAAGGTGCCGGTGCGTGCGGAAGTGGCGATGACTGGCGAGATTACCTTGCGCGGTCGGGTGCTGCCGATTGGCGGGCTCAAGGAAAAACTGCTGGCGGCACATCGCGGTGGCATTACCACCGTGATCATTCCTGAAGAAAACAAAAAGGATTTGGCCGACATCCCGAAAAACGTCACCGGCTCGCTGGAAATCCATACCGCGAAATGGATCGACGAAGTGCTCGACATCGCACTTGAAAGACCGCTCACGCCGAACAAAAAAATCGTTGCGCAGGACGCCAAGGAAAAGATCGAACCGGCACGCGAGGGCAGGGAAGAAACCGGCGTGGTAAGACCGCATTGATGTGGCTTGACGCGCATCGTAGTTGCTTGGATTGGCACGCAATTTCTCAGTGCGCTGTCAAGCGAATTTGCGGTATGAGAAGACTCTGCGGAAAATAATTCAAATCCTCGCGAACCCGCGCCACGCCTTGCTTGCGTGATGTGATGGGGGCTGGTATAAAGATGCTCCTGCGATTCAAGCGACAATTTTTGTCCAAGGAAATGCAGGTAGCGGAACGGTTGGTTTGTCGCCTGCGCAACGACCAATAAATGTTTCGTTTCAATCCCCAATAATTGCGCGCGCCTATTTCCGTCAGGGAGTACATAAAAATGAATAAAGCTGAATTTCTAAGTGCTGTATCCGAAGAAGCCGATGTAACCAAAGTGGACGCCGACAAGGCGCTTGATGCGATCATCACGGTGATCAAGAAAGCATTGAAGAAAGGCGACGACGTATCGTTGGTAGGCTTTGGCACGTTCACCGTGCGCAAGCGTGCTGCCCGTACCGGTCGCAATCCCCGCACTGGCGAACAGATCAAGATCAAGGCCTCGAGAGTCCCTGCATTCAAGGCTGGTAAAGCGCTGAAAGATGCATTAAACTGATTTGCTCTACTGGGTGCTTAGCTCAGCCGGTAGAGCATCGCCCTTACAAGGCGAGGGTCGGGGGTTCGATCCCCTCAGCACCCACCAAGCTGCGGAGTGGTAGTTCAGTTGGTTAGAATGCTGGCCTGTCACGCCGGAGGTCGCGGGTTCGAGTCCCGTCCACTCCGCCACCTTCTTAAGGGCGCCTGTCATGGGCGCCCTTATTTTTTTGTGTGTCTTGAACCGTAATAGTGAAATAATCCGTATTCAACAACGCGCACAGACCGCAGCTGCGGTCGTCGGTACCGGAGTTACTCCGCACCGTAGCGCAACCGACCTCAGGGTGTATCACGCTCATGTTGCAAGCACTGCACGACAAGGTATCCGGCACGATCGCGAAGATCATTCTTGCGCTTCTGATCTTTCTTCTTGCGATTTGGGGTATCGGGTCTAATTTGACGGAGCGTGCCGACAGCTACGTCGCCAGGGTCGGTGATCACGAAATATCAACGCAGGATTTTCGCGGCCGCTTCGATCAATATCGAGCGCGCGCACAAGCCTCAATGGGCGCCAATTTCGATCCGCAACTCATCGACAACCCGATGCAGAAACGCCGCGTGCTCGATAGCATGATCGACGAGCAGCTTATTCTTGAAGCCAACGCCAAGCTCGGTATCATGATCCCGGCGCAGAAGATCCAGGAACAGATCAAGCAGACGCCCCAGTTCCAGAGTGACGGGAAATTCGATTCGGCTACCTATCGCGCCGTACTCGGCTCGATCCGCAAGACACCGCGCGAATACGATGAAAATATCCGCAAGGATTTGCTCGCACGTGAATTGCCCGCGCAAATCATGCAAAGCAGTTTCGTCACCGATCTCGACATCGACACTTACCTGCGTTTGCGCGACGAAAAACGCAGCTTCCGTTATGTCGCCTTGGACAAGCTCACGGCCGACGCAGCAAAAATTACCGATGCGCAAGCCGAAGAGTATTTCAAGCAGCACAACGCGGATTTCATGAATCCGGAAAAAGTGACGATCGAGTACGTCGATCTCGACGGCGCGAAATTGTCGGTCGAGGCGAAGCCGGATGAGGCGACACTCAAGGCGCGCTACGAGAAAGAAAAGGCCCGTTTTGTTTCACCCGAACAACGCGAGGCGTCGCATATCCTCGTGAAGTTGCCGCAGAATGCTGATGCCGAAGCGCAGAAAAAAGGCCTGCAGGCGGCGACCGAAATTGCCAAACAAGCCAAGGCCAAGCCGGCCGACTTTGCCAAACTCGCGAAAGAGAAATCCGACGATCTCGGCTCCAAAACTGCTGGTGGCGATCTCGGCTGGCTCGAAAAAGGCGTGACCCAAGCGGCTTTCGAGGCGGCGTTGTTTGGCATGAACAAGGGCGATATTTCCGATCCCGTATTGTCGCCCGAGGGTTATCACATCATTCAATTGCGCGACGTTCGTGCGCAGAAAGAACGCAGCTTCGACGAAGTCAAGCCTGACCTGACCAAGGAGTTTGTCGATACCGAGCGTGATCGAGTATTCAGCGAGGCCGCGGGCAAATTTACCGATCAGGCGATCGCGAGCCCGGGTTCGCTGGAGCCCGCCGCCAAGGCGGTTGGTCTGACGGTGCAGAAGACCGCACCGTTCACTCGGCAGGGCGGCGGCGAAGGTATCAGCGCCGATCCGGCGATCCTCAAGGCGGCGTTCTCGGATGCGGTGCTCGGGCAGGGCAATATCAGCGATCCGGTGCAACTCGGCCTGAATCACATCGTGTTGCTGCGGATTGCCGAAAATGGCCATATTGCGAGCACACCGAAAAAGCTCGACGAGGTTCGCGCGCAGATCAATCTGATTCTGGTTGCCCAAGAACAGACCACGCAAGCCAGGAAGCGCGCCGATGAGTTGTATGCACGTCTGGGAAAAGGCGAAAGTCTCGACAAGCTGGCCGATGAGTTGAAACTGAAAGTAAATGAGGTCAAGGATGTTCTGCGTGCCGATGCAAGTCTCGACAGCAAGCTCGTGGCGGATGTTTTTTCCTTGCCACGCCCGGCGGCTGACAAACCTGCGCCGTTGCTGGTTACGCTGGCCAACAATACTTATGATCTCGCCGTCGTCACATCCGTGACGGATGGCGATCCGGCGGCAGCGAATGCGGCGACACGCGACAGCGCACGCAGCGAGCTTGCCCAAGGTATCGGTTACGAAGCCGCGAAAGCATTCATCGCAAGTCTGCGCAAGGAAGCCAAGATCAAGGTGGCCGAAGACCGCATGTAATCTGCTGCGGTTTGTTCGATATCTCGCATCGAAAGAGAGTCGCCTATTGCGGCTCTTTTTTTATGTGAAGTCAAAGTCTTGCGTATCTCGACACGGCGACTTGCTTCCGAGTCGTGCATCCGGGTAAGCTGCGCGAAACCTTGGGGAGCGTTAACCATGTCGAAGAAAATCGAATCAGCGTCCGACAAGAGCAATGTTGCGGTAACGCCAAAACCCGTCAGGAGCACAGGCCTGCATATTCCGGTGCCTGCGGTGCTGGTGAGTTTGGGCATGCTTTCGGCTTCGGCTTATGCCGCACCGATTCAGGATATTTATTCGACCCCGGTGAATACGTCTCTTAGCGGTGTTTATATTTTCGCCAGCGACGCGGCAAATAATCCGCAAGTTTTCAGGTGCACCCAGCCGGCTAACGGTAATGCAAACGTTGCACCGAATGGCGCCCTTTTTTACTCGCCGAACAATGCGTTCCAAGGCGTCGATACGCTTTCATGCGTGGGCAGTGATAATCTCGGCAACATCAGCGCATCGGTCAGTGTCTACGTTGGTATTCCGATTCCAAGCCCGGCATCTTTGCCAACGGTAAGCCCCGTCGCCCTCGGTGGCTTGGCCGCAATGATGGCCTACCTGGGCATGCGCCGCCGCCGCAAGGTCTGATTCCGTTTCATCTCGCACAAGACGTCGCTCGTGACGGTCGGCGTCCGTTTCTACTCGTTCGTCGAAGCCAGTGGTTATGGATTGTCCGGCATCGCGTTTGCGCGTGCATTGGTCAATGCCGGCGTTTCGGTTGAATGGATTTCGTTGCGTCTTCACGGTCACTCGGCGGTTCCGGTACGAGGCTCGGAACGTGCTGGCCTGCCGCTGCTGCAGCTTGCCGAAGGCGATGTGAGTCTTGCCGATCTCGCTGCGCTGCTGCATCTCACATCGCGCCCGGTCGCCCATGACGTCGTAGTCTTCTACTGCGTGCCGGAGCACTGGCCAGCGCTGTTCGAAGTCGGCAAACGCAATGTTGGTTGCACCGTTTGGGAAACGGATCAACTGCCAGTGCACTGGTTGCCGATTCTCAATTCGATGCATGCGGTGATCGTGCCGAGCACGATGAATCGCGATATTTTTGTCGCTTCCGGCACACGCGTACCCGTGCATGTGGTGCCACATATGCGGCGGCATGTATGGAACGAGTTCAGCGAAAGCGAACTTGTTCAAGCACGTGCGAAGTTCGGAATTCCCGCACATCATTTCGTGTTTTACTCGATCAGTACCTGGCAGCCACGCAAGGCGATTCCTGAGTTGCTGCAAGCGTATGCGCAAGCGTTCAGTGCGAATGATCCAGTCAGCCTCGTGCTCAAGACCACACCTCAGGGCAGCGGCGGCCCGCCGTTTTTCAATGAGGTTGCCAGCGCCGATCTCGCGCAAGCCGAACTCGATGCCATCGCTGAGGAGGTCGATCATGAACTGCCGCATCTATGCTTGCTGCCGTATGAATTGAGTGGCCGTGGCGTTGATCTGCTGCATCGCATCGGCGACTGTTTTGTTTCGCTCACGCATGGCGAGGGCTGGGGGCTCGGCGCTTTCGAGGCGGCAACGTTTGGCACGCCTGTAGTGATGACGGGATGGGGCGGACAGTGTGATTTTCTCGGTGAGGATTGGCCGGGTCGCATTACCTATCGATTGTCGGCCGTCCCGACCTGGCCGCCGTATCGACCGTCATACTGGTCTTCGCAACGCTGGGCGGCGGCCGATATTGCATCTGCGATAAGTGCGATGCGTGATACCTACGCTCATTTTTCGGCTGCGGTCGAATCGGCGCAAGATATCCAGATCAAGCTGCTGAACCGATTTGCCGAGCCGGTGGTTGCCGCGCAGATTCTGGCCGCGATTCATGGCTGAGAATACCTGTGAGTTTCACTTTGTGTTTGGCCTGCGCGTGCAGAACGAACCGTTTCATATCCTGCATTATCTGTGTCTGGAATCGTGCCGACAGGTCAATCGACCGCACAAGATCCATCTGCATTTGCGGCATCGTCCACATGGCCTTTGGTGGGATCGCATTGCACCGCATCTGCAAATCCATATCATCGACGATATGCCGGCTGCATTTGATACCGCGAAATATGTAGATAGTGCCGAAGGGCGCTACATTGCCGCAGCGAATCTTTCTTATGCGCATGAAGCGGATTTTTTGCGTCTGCAGATTCTGCTGAAACACGGTGGTGTATATGCCGATATGGATACGCTGTTCGTGCAACCGTATCCGGAACGATTTTACGGACACGAATTTCTGATCGGTGAAGAAGCCTCGATCCCGGATCGCAATGGCATATTGCGGCCGTCGTTATGCAACGCCGTGCTTTTCGCCAAGCCGCACGCGCACTTTGCGCAAGAATGGCTGCGACGCATGGGCGAGGTATTCGACGGCACGTGGAATCGACACTCCTGCGACGAAGCGGCCAGGGTTTGGAGTGACATACCACAGAGTGTGACGATAGCGCCGACCGCCGCGTTTTATCCGTTTGCCGCAACGCCGATGGGAATCGCGGCGTTATTCGTGGAAAATTCCACGTTGCCGCGTGGTACTTGCAGCATGCACCTGTGGGCGCATTTGTGGTGGCAGGAACAGCGTATCGATTTCACGCTCTTTCACGCGGGTTTGCTGACTGCCAACTACGTCCGCACGGCGGATACGACTTACGCCAAACTGGCGCGACGTTTTCTCGATGACAGGTTTGACGATGCGCGTTGAGATCGACACATCCACAATATGTAAAAGACCCTATCGGATCCGCGCCATCGCATGCGTCGAATCGCAGCGAAACGGAATGCGCATCTCAGTCGAAAATCAAATCACCAGTACGCGATGGCATGACAATACGCCCGAGCGGCGGCGCATATTCGCGCAACCGCGTTTCGAGTACACGTTTGCGCGCAAGCAGCTGCGCGCCATGCAAACTCTTGTGCACCGAGATCGCCTGATGATGTGCTGCCGACCACACATTGCCGCCGTGAAAAACATATACATACAACCAGGCGAACTCGCGCATTCTCGCAATGCGCCGACCGCTGCGCAGAATATCCAGACACAGCGCGGTATCCTCGCCGCGCAGCAGATCGGGATAACGCGGCAAGCAATCGCGGCGCCCGAGCAACGTTCCCTGCACAAAATTCAACGGGTACGGTTCGATATTCCAGTCGGTCCAATACATTTCGCCGCGCGTCGCAAACCAGTGCAGCTGATCGCTGAGGAAACAGAAATCTGCGGCCTCGGCTTGCAGCGTCTGCAACTGCAGGCTCAGACGCAGCGGATGGTAACGATCGTCATCGTCCCACTGACAGATGAACTCGCTGTCGGCAAGCTCGACCGAAAGATTACGCAACTCGCCGAGCGACGTTCCTGCCGGAGCGGCATGCGTGCGAATCGGCTGCCCCGGAAAATCGGCAATGAGATCGCGCAACACAGCGTCGAATTCGCTACCGGCATCGTGCACGATCAGCAACTCGCGCCGGGTATGTTCCTGTCGACAGAAATCGGCTACCGCGCACCGCAACATGGCGAGTCGCCTCGGTTGGGTGATGGTCAGACAAGTGATCGACATGGGTGCCGGGATCATCGTACATTCGTGGTGAGAATCGCCGCGCCCTGCATCCGGCATCGACAAACAAGCCATCATCATTTCTGTCACGCATGAATTACGCAAGCTGCATTTTGACCTATCGCGAAAGCGACAGCGCGGATCGCCGCGCGAACCTGCATGCCGTGCTCGCATGGCTATCGCGTTTGCCGCAGCTCGAAGTGATTGTCGTCGAGCAGGATAATCTGCCACGGCTCGACACCGCACTTGCGCATCCTTCATGCCGCAACGTATTTGCCTACAATCCCGGGCTATTCAACAAAGGCTGGGGTTTTAATATCGGTTATCGTTTTGCGCGCGGCAGCGTATTGATTTTTGCCGATGCCGATGTGCTCATCGACGAGCAATTGCCGATCAGTGCGGAGTTGTGTCAGCGCGGTTATCAAGTAGTCAAACCGTATCGCAGCATCGTTGATCTTACGCCCGCAGAAACCGCGATCGTGCGTGCCGGAAACTTCGATTACCAGCCTGATCGTGCCGACGATGTCGCGAAGAGTCGCGAAGGCATCGCCGAGTTTATCGTATTGTGCGGCGGCATTTTCTGCGCGCGTCGCGAGGCGTTTATTGCGCTCGGTGGCTGGGACGAACGTTTCCTCGGCTGGGGCGGCGAAGACGACGCGATGACTTACAAATTGCAACGATTGCGGTTGTCGACGATCGAGCTGGACGAGTGTGCGGCGCTGCATCTGTGGCATCCGCGCTCAGCCGCGACCACGATGGGCCAACCGATGTATGCCAACAATTGCGCCGTGCTCGCGGACTATCGCCAGCGTAGCGATGCCGAGTTGCAGCGTTTCGCCGAAGTGCAGCTGCAAATCATCGGCAATCGTGAAAAATATCGGCCACGGTCATGAGCCATCCCGAAGTCAACCTCATGATCGGCACGCCTGCTTACGGCGGCATGATGCACAGCGATTTTGTATTGTCGCTGCTGCGTTATCAGCAAGCGGGAATTCATTTTTCATTGATGACGATCAGCAACGAAAGCCTGATCACGCGCGCGCGCAACGCGATCATTTCGGCGTTTTACGAAAAGCCGGAATTCACCCATTTGTTGTTTATCGATGCCGATATCGGCTTGCCTGCCGAAGGCGTATCGCGCTTGCTCGCGCACGGCAAAGACGTGATCGGCGCGCCGGTCGCATTGAAGGGACGCACGCCGGACGGACGCCGCATTTTCAACATCGGTGCGAGCATTGGCGAAACTGGCGCATTGCTGCTCAACGAGCGCATTGGCACCGCAGTGTTCATGCTGTCGCGCCACGCCGTGAACGCGCTGGTCGAGGATGCAAAAGAAGACGGCCGCATCTACGAACGCATGAGCACGCAGCAAGGCGATCCGGGCGCGGCAATTCACTACGATGTATTCCGCGTCGGCGTCAGCAACGGCGAATATTTGTCCGAGGATTATTGGGTCTGCGCCGAATTGCGCCGGCTCGGATTCGATATCCACATCGATCCGACCATCGTCACGCGCCATCACGGCAACGTTTCGGTGTGATGAGTGTGGGCGTCACCTGCATGATGGTTCGTGATTGCTGTCTGACAGATATTCGTGGGGTGCGAACCTAATTCGATTGCGCGCGGCTCAGCATCTGCTTCGCGTGCGCAAGCGTCTCGCGCGTGATGTCGATGCCGCCGAGCATGCGGGCGATTTCATCACGCCGACTTTTTTCGTCGAGCGTATCGATACGCGTTTGCGTGCTGTGACCATCGCTGACCTTGCTCACGCAAAAATGCTGATGGCCCTGCGCGGCGACTTGCGCAAGATGCGTCACGCACAACACCTGACGCTGGCTGCCGAGTCGGCGCAGTTTCTGGCCGACGACTTCGGCAATCGCGCCACCGATGCCGGAATCAACTTCATCGAACACCATCGTGCCGACTTCATCCAGCCCGAGTGCGGCGACCTCGATAGCGAGGCTGATGCGCGACAGCTCGCCCCCTGACGCGACCTTGCGCAATGCGCGTGGCGGTTGGCCCGGATTTGCGCTGACGAGGAATTCGGCACGCTCGCGGCCGTTCGTTTCGGGCGTGGATTTTGCGCTCGGTTCAAGCATGATTTCGAGGCGTCCGCCGCCCATGCCGAGTTCGGCAATCAATTCACTGACGCGCGTGCCGAGCGTAGTCGCAGCATGCACGCGTGCGTCGCTCAGCAACGTTGCAGCGGTCGTGTATTCGTGCTCGATTGAACTCTGGTCACGTCCGAGTTGTTGCAAGCGTTCGCCGGCGCCTTGCAACAAATTCAACTCGTCGCGCAATTCGTTTTCGCGTTGTTTCAGGTTGGCCATCGGCGTGCGATATTTGCGCGCAAGTTCATGCAGCCGACCGATCTGCGCATCGAGCTCGCCGAGACGTTCGGGGTCGAGATCGAGCGCATCGCGATAGCGCGCGAGTTCGGCGTTGGCTTCGACCAACTGGATTTGTGCAGCATCGATCATTTCACTGACCGGCGCCAGCCGCGTATCGAGCAGCGCCAATCGCGCGGTTTCGCTCTGGCCGCGTGCGAGTGCGCGCAACAACGCGAACTCGCTTTCGCCATCCAGCAGCTCCGCAACATTGGCGCAGCCTTGCACCAGTTGTCCGGCATTGGCGAGCTGGCGATGACGTTCGTTGAGGGCATCGAGTTCGCTCGCCGACAACGCATCGCGCTGCAATTCGGCCACCTGATGTTCGAGCATTTCGATACGTTCGGCGTGATCCTCATTGCCGCCGAGTTGCGCGATCTGCGCCGTGACTTCACGCCAACGGCGCGCTAGATCATTCACTTGCGCCACAGTTTGCGCATGCCCGCCAAACGCATCCAGCAGCGCGAGCTGGCTGCTGCGTTCGAGCAGCGCCTGATGTTCGTGCTGGCCGTGGATTTCGATCAGGCGTTCACCCAGCGCCTTGAGCTGGGTCAATGTCACCGGCCGGCCGTTGATATAACTGCGCGAACCGCCATCGGCGCGGATCACGCGGCGCAACTGGCAGAGTTGATCCTCATCGAGTTCCTCGGCTTGCAACCACGCGCGAATATCCGGTTGGCTGCTGAGATCGAACTCCGCCGCGAGTTCTGCGCGCTCGCAGCCCGCTCGCACTACGCCCGCTTCGGCGCGGCCGCCCGACAACAACAGCAACGCATCCACCAGCAGCGATTTGCCCGCGCCGGTTTCCCCGGTCACCACCGTTAGACCGGCGGCGAGGGTGATATCGGCTTCGCCGACAATCGCGAAATCCTTGACGTAGAGTGAAGTGAGCATGCGTGATATTTATTGACTGAGTTTGCGATAGCACCCGCACTGAGTGCAGCCGCCGCGACGCGGTGATTTTGGCCGGCTGCAAGTATGTCAGACTGCGGCAAGCTGCGGCCACACTTGTGCGCCCGCACTTGCATTGTCGCGCCAACAACCTTATTGATTCCTGATGTAGCGCTTGTTAGCGTTTGCCGATTATCTTGCGATGCATTGCATTAAAACCGAGTTCAACGAGTCAGCTCACAGAGATCAGCGCCCGATGCCCAACGTCCACCAGCTCGATGCCCGCGCCCGCCAATTGTTGCGCGTGTTGATCGCGCAATATATTGCTGATGGCCAGCCGGTCGGGTCGCGCACGCTGGCCAAGCATTCCGGGCTGGATGTGAGCGCGGCGACGATCCGCAACATCATGGCCGATCTCGAGGATATCGGGCTGGTCGCGGCGCCGCATACCTCGGCCGGACGCGTGCCGACCGTGCAGGGTTATCGTGTCTTCGTCGATTCGCTGCTGGAAATGCAGCCATTGCTGGAGCCGGAATTCGAGCGCCTCAAGCGCGAACTGCCAGCACACGCCGGTACTGCCGACCTGGTCAATACCGCGTCGTCGCTGTTATCGGCGATGACGCATTTCGTCGGCGTGGTGACGGTGCCGAAACGCGAGGAATTTCCGTTTCGGCAGATTGATTTTGTCGCGCTCGGCGGCAATCGCGTGTTGCTGATTCTGGTGTTTGCGGATAACCAGGTGCAGAACCGCGTGGTCACGACGCAGCGCACATATTCGGCATCGGAACTCGAGCAGACCGCGAATTATCTCAACAGCGAATTCGCCGGCATGCGCCTGTCGGATATCCGCATGCGCCTGCTGCGCGAAATGCACGAGGCCAGTGCCGCGCTGAATCGCATGATGAGTGCGAGCATGGAAATGGCGCAAAACGCGTTTGCCACGGCCGATGCGCCGGCGGACATGGTGCTGGCCGGACAAAATAATCTGATTGGCCAGCAAGGTCTGTCGGATGTTGATCGCCTGCGTGAATTGTTCGAGGCGTTTCAGAGCAAACGCGATCTGCTGCAGCTCATGGAAAACTGCACGCGTGCCGAAGGCGTGCGCTTGTTTATCGGCGAGGAATCCGGCTACAGCGCGCTGGACGGCTGCAGCGTGGTGACTGCGCCGTACGGCACGCCGGGCCGGGTACTCGGCGTGCTTGGTGTGATCGGGCCGACGCGCATGGCCTACCAGCGTGTGATTCCGGTGGTGCAGGCCACGGCACAACTGCTGTCCAGTGCCTTGAATCAGGCTTATCTGCCACAATAACCGGCTCGGCGTTATTGATTCGCCAATCTTGAAAAGCGTGGCGCGCGGCGCTGCGCCGGTCTGACACGTTTGGAGCAATCATGGAAAATACTTATCCTCAACATCCCGATGCGGCGCCTGACGGCGGTGCAGCGGCGGATGCGCAGGTGCTGGCGGATATCGATCAACTCACGCAGGCGCTCAGCGAATCCGAAAGCAAGCTCGGCGAGATGCGCGACACCGTGTTGCGCGAGCGCGCCGATCTCGATAACCAGCGCAAGCGTCTGGCGCGTGATCTGGAGCAGGCGCGGCGGTTTGCGAACGAGCGATTGTTGTCCGACCTGCTGCCGGTTTGCGACAATCTTGAACGCGGCTTGGCGGTGGAAAATGCCGATATCGCGACCTTGCGCGAGGGTATGGATCTCACGCTGAAGGCGCTGCTGAAAGTGGCCGAGACGAACGGTCTCAAGCCGCTCAGTCCCCTCGGCGAAACATTCAACCCGGAACTGCATCAGGCAGTGTCCACGGTCGATGCGCCACACCAGGCGCCGAACACTGTGGTCGCCGTATTTCAGAAGGGTTATGTGCTGAACGAACGCCTGCTGCGCCCTGCGTTGGTCACGGTCGCAAAAGCGCCTGACGCTTGAATTGAGTCGCAGCAAACCCCAGCTATCGCACAGTCTGGCCAGATAAGGCCACAAGAATCTCGGGAGTAAAGTTTCATGGGCAAGATTATCGGTATCGATTTGGGCACCACCAATTCCTGCGTCGCCATCATTGAAGGCGGCGTCGCGCGCGTCATCGAAAACTCGGAAGGCGATCGCACCACGCCGTCCATCGTTGCCTTCAAGGACACCGAAGTTCTGGTTGGCGCCACCGCCAAGCGTCAGGCCGTGACCAATTCGAAGAATACGCTGTCGGCAGTGAAGCGCCTGATCGGGCGCAAGTTCGCCGAAAAAGAAGTACAGAAAGATATCGGCCTTGTGCCATACAAGATCGTGGCCGCCGATAACGGCGACGCCTGGGTCGAAGTCAACGGCCAGAAAATGGCGCCGCAGGAAATCTCGGCCAAAGTGCTGATGAAGATGAAGAAGACCGCCGAGGATTATCTCGGCGAGCCGGTCACCGAAGCGGTGATCACGGTGCCTGCGTATTTCAACGATGCGCAGCGCCAGGCAACCAAGGATGCCGGGCGTATTGCCGGTCTCGACGTCAAGCGCATCATCAACGAGCCGACCGCCGCGGCGCTGGCTTACGGCATCGACAAGAAAGGTGGCGATCGCAAGATTGCGGTGTATGACCTTGGCGGCGGCACGTTCGACGTCTCCATCATCGAGATCGCCGAAGTCGATGGCGAGAAACAATTCGAAGTGCTCGCGACCAATGGCGATACCTTCCTCGGCGGCGAAGATTTCGACAAGCGCCTGATCGATTATCTCGTGGAAGAATTCAAGAAGGATCAGGGGATCGATCTGATGAACGATTCGCTCGCGTTGCAGCGCCTGAAAGACGGTGCCGAGCGCGCCAAGATCGAGCTGTCTTCGGCGCACCAGACCGAAGTCAATCTGCCATACATCACGGCGGATTCGAGCGGCCCGAAGCATCTCAACATCAAGCTCACGCGCGCCAAGCTCGAGTCGCTGGTCGATGAACTGATCAAGGCGACGATGGGTCCATGCCGCACTGCGATCACCGATGCCGGCCTGAAAGTTTCCGACGTCGATGAAGTGATCCTGGTCGGCGGTCAGACGCGCATGCCCAAGGTACAGGAAGCGGTCAAGGAATTCTTTGGCAAGGAGCCGCGCAAGGATGTGAATCCTGACGAAGCCGTGGCACTCGGTGCGGCGATTCAGGGCGGCGTACTGGCTGGCGATGTCAAGGATGTATTGCTGCTTGACGTCACGCCGCTGTCGCTCGGTATCGAAACCGCCGGTGGCGTGTTTACCAAGCTGATCGAGAAGAACACCACGATCCCGACCAAGGCCGCGCAAACGTTCTCGACCTACGAGGACAACCAGAACGCGGTAACCGTGCATGTGTTGCAGGGCGAGCGTGAGCGCGCGAATGCGAACAAGTCGCTCGGCAAGTTCGACCTCTCGGGGATCGAATCGGCGCCGCGCGGCCAGCCGCAGATCGAGGTCGGTTTCGACATCGACGCCAACGGTATTCTCCACGTATCGGCCAAGGACAAGAAAACCGGCAAGGAACAACGCATCGAGATCAAGGGCAGCTCGGGTTTGTCCGAGGAAGAAATCCAGCGCATGGTGCGCGACGCCGAAGCCAATCGCGAAGACGACAAGCGTTTCCACGAGCTCGTCGCCACACGCAACAAGGCCGATGCACTTGTGCACTCCACCCGCGCTGCGCTGAAAGAACACGGCGGCAAGGTGCCGGGTGACATCGGTACGATCGAAAAGGCGTTGTCGGATCTCGAAGGCGTGATGAAGGGCGACGATCAGGCCACGATCGAGGCGAAGACCGCTGCGCTCGAACAGGCAGCGCAGCCGCTCGCGGCGGCGGCATCTTCGGCCGGTCAGAGTGATGCGCATGAAGTACCGCCGGGTGCGGCATCGGCGAAGAAAGAAGACGTCGTCGATGCCGAGTTCGAAGAAGTCAAAGACGACAAGAAAGGCTGATAGCGAGCCAGGCAATACCAACGCAAGCGCCCCGAACGAGGGCGCTTGCTTGTTTTTGAGGCATGGGGCGCATGGAAAAGGGACGAATGGAAGCATTTAGCATCTACTGGAACGATCACCATCATCCGTGCGCGAGTTGATTGCCGCGAATGGCAGCGATTCAAAACTCGCACACGCCGTCGGCAATGATCTGAAGGGAAAAATTTCGTTGCTGGGTTATGCGCTCGGGATCGGCTTGGCGTTTGTCCAGCCGTGGATTGCCGATGCACTGTATGCCGTGGTTGCAATGATGTGGCTCGTGCCCGACACACGTATTGAAAAAGGTGTTTCTGAATGAGCAAGCGTGATTATTACGAGATACTGTGCGTCGAGCGCAGCGTCACCGATGGCGAGCTGAAAATCGCCTATCGTCGTATGGCGATGAAGTTTCATCCCGATCGTTGTCCGGACGATCCGGCCGCGCAGGAGAAATTCAAGGAAGCCAAAGAAGCCTACGAAATTCTCAGCGATGCGCAAAAGCGCGCGCTGTACGACCAGCATGGCCATGCGGCGTTCGAGCACGGCACGGGTGGTCGTGGCGGTGGCGGATTCCAGGGCGACGTCGGCGATATTTTCGGCGATATTTTCGGCGATATTTTCGGCGGTGGCGGACGCGCGCGACAGCAGCGTCGCGGTTCCGATCTGCGTTATGTGCTCGAGATCGATCTCGAAGAAGCCGTGTTCGGCGTACAAAAGGAAATCGAAATTCCGACCTTGGCCAGTTGCAGCAAATGCAAAGGCAGCGGCTCGGAAGACGGCAAGGTCGATACCTGCAAAACCTGCCGTGGCCAGGGCCGCGTGCGCATGCAGCAGGGCATTTTTTCGCTGCAACAGGCCTGTCCGCATTGCGCCGGCAGCGGCAAGGCGATCACCAAACCGTGCAAGACCTGTCACGGCGAAGGTCGCGTGCAGGATGAAAAAACTCTTTCGGTAAAAATTCCGGCCGGCGTGGACAACGGTGATCGCATTCGCCTCACCGGCGAGGGCGAAGCGGGTCCATCCGGCGCGCCAGCCGGCGATCTGTTCGTCGAAGTCAGTGTACGCCAGCATAAGATTTTCCAGCGCGAAGGCGACGATTTGTTTTGTGAAGCGCCGATCCGTTTCTCGCAAGCGGCACTCGGCAGCGAGTTGAACGTGCCGACGCTGGAGGGCGACACGGTAATCAAGATTCCGGCCGAAACCCAGACCGGCATGCTGTTCCGTCTGCGTGGCAAGGGCGTGAAGTCCGTACGCAGTTCGCGTACCGGTGACCTGATCTGTCGCGTTGTGGTCGAGACACCGGTCAAGTTGACCAAACGTCAGCGCGAACTGCTCGAAGAATTCGAATCGAGTTTCGCCGATAGTCCGGGCGGCACACATACACCGCGTGCGAGTTCGTTCGTCGACGGCGTCAAGGAATTCTGGAATCGCATGACCGGCTGAGTCGTTGTGGGTCGGCTGTTTGGCCGGGCTGTTCCCGAACGCGTGCGAATAACGCATCATGCTGGCCTCGGCGCGTATTGACGGCCTGCGAGGAAAAAAACATGACTGAGCAGATCAGAGTCGCGGTGCACGGCGCGTCCGGACGCATGGGCTTGGCCGTGATGCGCGCCGCGGTTGCGGGATCGCGAATGCAGTTGGTCGCAGCACTGGTGCGTGTGGGTTCGGTGCAAGCCGATGCCGTTGTATCGAGCCTGCATGGTAGCGCCGCGGAATCTTTGCGCTTCGCCGAATCGCTGAATGTCGCAACGGATGTGCTGATCGATTTCAGCGCAGTCAGTGCGTTCGATCAGGCGCTCGCCATCGCGCTCGAACACAAGATCGCGCTGGTCAGCGGTACTACCGGCTTGAGCGAAACACAACACAAGACCTTGCGTGCCGCAGCGCGGGAAATCCCGATTTTATGGGCGTCGAATTTCAGCCTCGGCATCGTCATGCTCACGCGCCTGGCGCGTGATGCGGCGAAAGCGTTGGCCGATTGGGATTGCGAAATCAGCGAGGCGCATCATCGCCACAAGCAGGATGCACCGTCGGGCACTGCGTTGAGTATCGGTGATGCGATTGCGAAGGCGCGCGACGGCACGCTTGACGATTCGGCGATTTATGCACGCACCGCAAAATCCGGCGCACGCAAGGCGGGCGAGATCGGATTTTCAGTCGTGCGTGGTGGCGATATCGTCGGCGAGCACACCGTGTTTTTGATCGGCGACGGCGAGCGCATCGAACTCACCCATCGCGCTCAGAGTCGTGATATTTTCGCCGCCGGCGCCGTGCGTGCCGCAGCTTGGTTGGCTCGGCGCGAGCGCGGCTTTTACAGTATCGAAAACGTGCTTGGATTCAACGACGGCGTTTCGTAGCTAGCTCGCGAAGTCAGTCGAGATGGCCGGCGTTGTTCTTGCGCTTTGCGCCCCAGCGTCGATCAAGTCCGCCGAACAGTTTCTTGAACAGGCGTGAGAATTTTCCGCGCTGGGTTTTGCGCAGTTTTTCGTCTTCGCTGGTAAGCCAGGCGACCTGGATCACGCGGCGTTCGCCTTCAAATGGCAAATGACCGTGGTACGAATTCTCGGCGCGTTTGAACACCACAAAATTGCCGTAGACCGGTTTTATTTCGGGTGTGATCAGCGCATCGATATCGTCTTTTTTTGCGAGAAAGCGCAGGCAGCCAGCGCTGGTATCGGGCCACGATTCGTTGAGGTAGAGCAGGGCGGTTGCGACCTTGGATTTGCTGTCGGTGTGGATCGTGCCGTGGCGTTTGTTGAGCGCGCGGCACAACGTCACCAGCGTCGGAAATTGTCCGAGATTCTCGATGCCGAGTTTCGCGCCGATGCTGCTGACAATCGCAGGATCAGTCAACTCGGCAACTAGTTGCTGCACCGATGGGCCGCAATCCTTGGCCTCATACGGGAAAAATCCGGCACTTGGATAACGCGGAAAATCGCGATCGAGTTCGCTCGCCGCCGCGCGCGGTAATTGCTCATGCGCGATCAAAAATGCAAATGGCTCGTGCGTGAGAATGCTGTCAGCGCGATCTAGTTTTTTCGGATCCATCAAGGTCGCTGTGGAATCATTACTTTGGTTTGGCATGGTCGAAGACAAGAAATGCGATGCAGCTATTCTAACGCCGGAGTCATGTTGGCTGTGGTGACGCGAAGGATAGCTTGGAAAGCCTGATTCCGATGCGGTTTTCGAGTGCGATAGCGAAGCTTTTATCCACAGAGTAATGGACAATTGAGGCCTTCGCGCCTATCATTCATATTCGCTTGCACCCCATACACCTCGTCCACGGA
>JAYVTP010000031.1:0-2661 GCA_043788685.1 Pseudolysobacter sp.
GCAAATCCAAGCCGATGCATGCCGCTGTCGATCTTGAGCCAGACGCGAATGGGGCGCGCATCGCGATCCGCTTCGAGCCACGCCACCTGGCTGTCGTGATGGATCACCGCATCAAGATCGAGGCGCCGCAACTCGGCCAGATCGGCTGGTTCATCCGGGCCGGAAAGCACGACGATGCGCTGGCGAAATCCTGCTGCACGCAGACGCAAGCCATCGGCAATCGCCGCGACACCAAACGCATCCGCACTCGCCAATGCGCGCGCGACACGTTCGAGTCCGTGGCCATACCCATCGGCCTTGACCACGGCCATGACCTTGGCGCCACTGCCGAGTTCACGCACGCGTTGCAGGTTGTGTCGCAGGCTGGCCAGATGAATCGTGGCAAACGCGGCACGGCTCACGCGCGCTTACTCGAAACTGCCGGCGTACGAATCGCTGGCGTAGTTCTCGAACTTTGTGTACTGACCGAGGAAGGTGAGTTTGACCGAACCGGTCGGGCCATTACGCTGTTTGCCGATGATGATTTCGGCGACGCCTTTTTCGGCCGAATCCTTGTTGTAATACTCGTCGCGATAGATGAACACGATCACGTCGGCGTCCTGCTCGATAGCACCGGACTCGCGCAGATCGGACATCATCGGGCGCTTGTCGGCGCGTTGTTCGAGCGAACGGTTGAGCTGCGAGAGGGCGACGACGGGCACATTGAGCTCCTTGGCGAGAGCCTTCATTCCACGCGAGATTTCTGAAATTTCCGTGGCACGATTCTCCTTGTTTCCGGGCACCTGCATGAGCTGCAGGTAATCGATCACGATCATGCCCAGGTCGTGCTCGCGCGCGAGACGGCGCGCACGCGCGCGCAACTCGATCGGCGACAGTGCCGGGGTATCGTCGATGAAGATTTTCGCCTCGGACAACAACGTGATCGCCGAGGTCACGCGCGGCCATTCTTCTTCCTGAATATCGCCGGTACGCAGATGCTGCTGATTGATGCGACCGAGCGAGGAAATCAGACGCAACGCGAGCTGCGAGGCGGACATTTCCATCGAGAAAATCGCCACCGCCTTTTTGGTCTTGAGCGCGGCGTATTCCGCCATGTTCATCGCCAGCGCGGTCTTGCCCATCGATGGGCGCGCGGCGACGATGATCAGATCGGACGGCTGCAGGCCGGTGGTCATCTCGTCGAAATCGGTGAAGCCGGTCGGCATGCCGGTGATGCTGCCCTGGTTTTCGTAACGCGCCTGCAGAATCTTGAATGCATCCGTGACCGCGCCGCGCATCGAGACAAAACCCTGCTTGCCGCGCGACCCCGCCTCGGCGATGCGAAACACACGTTGTTCCGCGCTTTCGAGAATTTCCTGGGTCGAGCGACCCTCCGGCTGAAAACCATCGGTGGCGATTTCGGTGCCCGCATCGATCAGCTGGCGCAGCACCGATTTCTCACGCACGATATCGGCGTAAGCGACGATGTTCGCCGCACTCGGCGTGGTGTTCGCGAGCTGGATGATGTAGCCCGAACCGCCGACCAGCTCGGCGATGCCCTGCGTCTCGAACCACTCACCCAGCGTGACCGCATCACATGGCATGCCCTTGTTCGACAGCTCACCGATGCCGCGGAAGATCAGGCGGTGATCCTTGCGATAAAAATCCTCGTCGGTGATGCGATCAGCGATCTTGTCCCACGCCTCGCGTGCGAGCATGAGGCCGCCGAGCACGGCCTGTTCGGCATCCACCGAATGCGGCGGCACGCGCAACGATTCGATGCGCGGATTATTGCTGGGAATACGATCAGAAAACGCGGCCATGGACGATCCGGACTAGCTTCAGCGGGAGCGAACTATCATACGCATCGCAGCGTCTCCCCGCATGGGAAAAGTCTGTGGCCAAGCTGTGGGTAAGTTGTGCGAAACGTGGTGATGCCTTGTGTGCATCGCTTCGCGTCGGCGTGATCAAATTTCGCCAGCCCGGCGCAGCTGTCATGGCAATGCGCTGATCTGGACGAAGATTTATCCGCACGGTTGATCAATCAAACCCGTTGCGGAAGATGCCGATCGTGTCGGGGCCGTCGGTCGACGTGCTGATCGTACTATCCGGCGCGGTCACGGTGGCGGTATTGCTCAGCGGAGTTTCCGGCGACATCGCCACCGTGGCGCTCAGCAGGAAACTGACCTGCGCGCTGGCCGGCAGATTCACCAAGGTATCAATGCTGCCGTTGCCGCTGGCCGTGCAAATGCCGCCGCCGCTGCCGCTGCAGATCCAGCTGATCTGGCTCAACTGCGCACCGAGCGTATCGAGTACGTGTGCGCCGCTGATCCCATCGACACCCATGTTGGTGACGTCGATCAGGTAGCTTGTACTGCTGCCGCCGCGCACGAAATCCACGCCGTTGCTGTTGCTGATCGTCAGGTTGCTCGACGACTGCGGTGTCGCACTGAGCGCGTTTGATGCGATGCTGGAACCGACGCTGTTGATCGCTACAACAACGCAGGTATATGCGGTGCCGTTGCTCAGGCTCGCCAGCGTCAACGGTGAGCTTGCGCCGCTCACCAAGTGTGTGCCGGGCGTGCAACTGCCGCTGTAACTGCTGATCGCGTTGCCGCCGTTTTGCGTCGGCGGATTGAACAGCAGGTGCAACACGCCCGACGATGGCGCGACCGCAATCAG
>JAYVTP010000032.1:0-1822 GCA_043788685.1 Pseudolysobacter sp.
CTGATGTCCGGTGTGGCATTGCCGGCCACGCCGGTGAGCAGTTTTTCCAGCGCAGCGGTGAGCGGAATCTGCTGCACATCGACATGCACGCCAGGATGCAGGCGCTCGAATTCCGGCAGCAATTTCATGACGGCATCGCCTTCTGCGCCGATGGTCCAGAACTTGATGACTTGTAATTGCGGCGGCTCCGATTTGCAGGCCGCCAGCAGCACACCAATCAGAATTATCAGTGCGAATCGACATGACGAAATGCCGCGCACATTAGTTGACTTTTTCGGTCGTATTCGCATCGGCATTCGATTGTTTTATTGCAGCAGCCGGCCCAAGCCAGCCGCCACTGAATCCGGCATGCTCCAGGCCGCGTCGCAGATAGGCATTCTTGCGCATGTAACGCCAGACAAAGTCGCTACGATAATTTTCGATCATCGCCAGGATCGGGCCTTGATCGATGCCGAGATAATCGCTGTCGACCCAACCAACGCCAGGCACCACTTTACCGCTGCGCAGTTGCATGGTGGTGTAGTCAAAATCGAAACTCGGATTGAACGCGTCGATGAATCCGTATTTGGAATAGATCTGCGTGCCGTAGCGCTTGAGCAATTCGTGCGCGGCGGGCATCACAATCTCCGGCGCGAACGGCAGCGACGCGAGGGCTGCGGTCGGCGCGATTGTGCCGTCGTCGGGGATATGAATGCCACCGACGCCGCGCGCCGAATAACCGAGAAAATGGCGCAGGCGCAGCAGCACCACCTTGAAGGTATCAACTGGGCCATCGCTAGCGGTGAGGCCCCAGACATTCTTGCCATAACCCTTGAACTTCTGCGGATTGTCGATCGCGTAGTTACGTTGCGCGATGGTTGCGCGGCGGCTGTTTTCAAAATAGTCGATGCCGCGGCCGCGCATGTAGGCATCCTGGATATCGCGAAAATCGATCCAGACGTGACTGTATTGATGGCCAAACAACGGCGGGAAATTCAGAAACTCCTGACCATATGAAGTGCCCCAGTTGAGATCGTAGGTGCCGGTCCACGCATTCCACGAATCGAGTTCGAGCCCATGTGTGGGCGAGGCGAGGGCGAGCAGGTAGATCAGCATGCCTTCGTTATAACCGACCCAATCGTAGGGGATAAATCCTTGTTCGGGCGACCAGCCGAGCACGATCGCAGGCGGGCGAGTGGCCGCCCAGCGCCAATCGACCCGGCGATAGATGGTATCGACCAGCGTACGGATTTCGGTCTCCTGCAGATCGTCGCCGTCGAAATACGATTGGCAGAACAGCATGCCGCCGAGCAGCAGCGCGGTGTCGACCGTCGACAGCTCTGACCGATCGGTGCGCAACCCGGTTTTCATATCGAGGAAATGATAAAAAAATCCGTGATAACCGGTGATGCCCTCGGCTTGCTCTCCTTGCGGTGCATACCGAAAAAATCGCAACGTGGTCAACACACGTTCGCGCGCCTGATCACGCGTGATGTAACCGCGCTCGACGCCGATCGGATAAGCGGTGAGGCCGAAACCGACGGCAGCAATACTGGAGGCCGAATTTGCCGGCGCCTTGTCGGGCACCAGGCCGTTGTCGGGATTGGCAGTATCCCAGAAGAACTGAAAGGTGCGTTGTTCGAGATCATCGAAGAACGGATCAAGTGCGGGCCGAGATCCCTGGGTGGAAGAGACAGTTACCGGTACAGCATCATGGGCGATGACGTTACCCAGACAGCTGACGAACACAAAAACCGATAAACAAATCGATAGAGGAGCGGAAATTTTTCGCGGGTAATGCATATCGAGAATTGGCTTCAATGTGGAACTAAAAAATCCGGCC
>JAYVTP010000033.1:0-7833 GCA_043788685.1 Pseudolysobacter sp.
AACTCGACCAGGGCTTTCTTGAACACGGCTTCAATCTCGTCGTTCCAGTTACCGGTGCGCGTGAGGTCTTCCATCCACGCCTTGTTGTTCTGGTTGACGAAGTCGTGCAGCGCCTTCTCGAACGGCAGGATCTGCGCCATCGGCAGGTCGTCCATGTAACCCTTGTCGACCGCGTACAACGACAGCGCCATATCGGCTACGGTCAGCGGCGAATACTGCTTCTGTTTCATCAGTTCGGTCACGCGCTGACCGCGTTCGAGCTGCTTGCGTGTGGTTTCATCCAGATCGGATGCGAACTGCGCAAACGCTGCGAGTTCGCGATATTGCGCAAGCGCCAGACGCACACCGCCGCCGAGTTTCTTGATGATCTTGGTCTGCGCTGCGCCACCGACACGCGACACCGAAACGCCAGCGTTGATCGCGGGACGAATACCGGCATTGAACAGATCGGTTTCGAGGAAGATCTGGCCGTCGGTGATCGAAATCACGTTGGTCGGCACGAACGCCGAAACGTCGCCGGCTTGGGTTTCGATAATCGGCAGCGCGGTCAACGAACCGGTCTTGCCCTTCACCGCGCCCTTGGTGAAATTCTCGACGTATTCCTCGTTGACGCGTGCGGCGCGCTCGAGCAAGCGGCTATGTAAATAGAACACGTCGCCCGGATACGCTTCACGGCCCGGCGGACGCTTCAGCAACAGCGATACCTGACGGTAGGCCCAGGCCTGCTTGGTCAGATCGTCATAAATGATCAGCGCGTCTTCGCCGCGGTCACGGAAATATTCGCCCATCGCACAACCGGAGTAGGGCGCGATGAACTGCATCGCGGCCGATTCCGAGGCGGTCGCCGCGACGATGATGGTATGCGCCAACGCGCCGTGTTCTTCGAGCTTGCGCACCACGTTGGCGATCGAGCTGGCCTTCTGGCCGATCGCGACGTAGATACATTTGATGCCGGTGCCTTTCTGGTTGATGATCGTATCGATCGCCACCGCGGTCTTGCCGGTCTGGCGATCGCCGATGATCAGCTCACGCTGACCACGACCGATCGGCACCATTGCATCGATCGATTTCAAACCGGTTTGCACCGGCTGGTCAACCGACTTGCGCCAGATCACGCCGGGCGCGACTTTTTCAATCGGCGAAGTCTCGGTGGTGGCGATCGGGCCGGCGCCATCAATCGGATTGCCGAGCGCATCGACCACGCGACCGAGCAACGCCGGGCCAACCGGCACTTCGAGAATGCGACCAGTGGTCTTGACCACGTCGCCTTCGCGCAAATGGCCGTACTTGCCGAGCACCACCGAGCCGACCGAGTCGCGCTCGAGATTCAGCGCGAGGCCGTAGGTGTTGTCCGGGAATTCGATCATCTCGCCTTGCATCACGTCGGCGAGGCCGTGGATGCGGGCAATACCATCGGATACCGAGGTAATCGTGCCTTCGTTGCGTGCTTCCGAAGCGAGCTTGAAGTTCTCGATACGGTTCTTGATCAGCTCGCTGATTTCGGAGGGGTTGAGTGTGCTTTGCATGGTCTTTCCCGTTGCGTAGGGCGGATCCGCAGACCCGCCAGAGGATTTGGTATAACGCCAAACTGGCGGGCAAACGCCCGCCCTACCATTCAAAAATTAATGCGCCAGTGCACTGCTCAGACGTTGCAGGCGACCCGCTACCGAACCATCGATCACGACATCGCCGGCATCGATGATGGCGCCGCCGATGACCGTGGCATCGAGTTTCTGCTCAAGTTCGATCTCGCGATTGAAACGCTTGCTCAGTGCGGCCTTGAGACTACTGACTTGCGCCGGATCGATTGCTATCGCCGAGCGCACGCTGACCTTGAGAACGCGTTCGGCGTCGTGCTTCAGCACTTCGAATATCGCCGCGATCTCGGGCAACAGGCTCAAGCGTGCGTTTTCTGCGAGCAGCCGGATGTAATTGCCGAACGCTGAATCCACCGATGTTTCCGTCGGCAAAAACAAGCTCGTGAGATCGTTGGCGGCAATGCGCGGATCACCGTTCAGGCTGTGTACGCGCGAATCCGCAGCCACCTGTGCTGCAAAACCGAGTTTGCCCGACCAGTCGGCCAATGCCTTGGCGCCGCTCGCGAGCTCGAAAGCGGCGCGGGCGTACGGACGAGCCAGAGTAAGCGCTTCGCTCATGACTTAAAGCTCGGTAACCAGCTGGTCGATCAAGGCCTTGTGCGTATCGGCATTGATTTCGCGCTGGATGATCTTGGACGCACCGCTGACAGCGAGCTGTGCGACTTGCGCACGAAGCTGTTCTTTCGCGCGGTGCGCCATGTTTTCGATCTCGGCTTCGGCGCTGGCTTTCTGACGACTGCCTTCGGCGATCGCATCCTGCTTGGCCTTGTCGACGATCTGGTTGGCCTGCTGATTGGCCTTGTCGATAATCGCCGATGCATCGATGCGCGCCTTGCGGATTTCGTCCGCAACACGGGCATCGGCGTCTTTCAGTTCGGACTGCGCGCGATCTGCGGCAGCCAGACCTTCGGCGATCTTTTTCTGACGATCTTCGATGGCTGCCATCAGCGGCGGCCAGATGAACTTCATGCTGAACCAGATCAGGATCGCGAAAACGATCATCTGGCCAAACAGAGTCGCATTGACATTCATTGCGACGACTCCTTTATGCGGCTGCGGGTCAAAACTGCCGCCGCGCCGAGGTGGCGCGAGCGAAAGTTCGTGGTGATGTCACGCGACAATTGCTTGTCGGCGCGGCATCGGGTAGATAAATCTTAGTGCGCGACGACTGCCGCTTTCACGGCTGACAGCAACGGATTGGCAAGGCCGAAGAACATGGCGAGCGCAACACCGATCAGGAATGCAGCGTCGATCAGGCCGGCGAGCAGGAACATACGGCCCTGCAACATCGGTACGAGCTCAGGTTGGCGCGCGGCCGACTCAAGGAACTTCGAACCCATGATGCCGATACCGATACAAGCACCGATAGCACCGAGGCCGATGATGAGGCCGATACCGAGCGCGGTGTAAGCCTGAACTAGAGCGATGGACTGTTCCATGATGATCTCCTAAACGAAATTCAAAAAAGTGGATTGGAAAAAGAAATTGAGTAAACGTGAATCAGTGATGCTCGTGCGCCATCGAGATGTAAACCACAGTCAACACCATGAAAATAAAAGCCTGCAGGCCGATGATCAGGATATGGAAGATCGCCCAAGGTGCGCCACCGAGCCAAGCGAGATACCACGGCAGACCGGCAATCAGCATGAAGACCAGCTCGCCAGCGTACATGTTGCCGAAAAGTCGCATCGCCAGAGATACCGGCTTGGACAGATATTCGACCAGATTCAAAAAGAAGTTCGGGATCGCGAGCACGATCTTGCCAAACGTGCCGCTGGCATGGAATGGTGCCGTGAATAACTCAAGCGTGAAGCCGCCGAAGCCCTTGGATTTGACCGAGTAGAACATTACGAGGAAAAACACCGTCAGCGACATGCCGAGCGTGGTGTTCAAATCGGCCGTCGGCACCGAGCGGAAGAAGGTGTGGTGCGGATCGTGACCGGTGATATTGAGTGCGCCGCCGATTAGATCGAGCGGCAGCAAATCCATCGCGTTCATCATGAACACCCACAGGAAAATCGTCAGCGCCAGCGGCGCGATGAAACGACGGTCGCCGTGAAACACATCCTTGACCTGACCATCGACGAATGTCAACACGAGCTCGACAAATGCCTGACCCTTGCCTGGGACGCCGGCTGTGGCCTTGCGCGCCTGCGACCAGAACCACAACAAGGTGAGACCACCGGCCAGAATGCCAACCAGCAGCGAATCGATATTGATCGACCAGAACGGCGTCGAGCCGAACTGCACCGAGTTGTGGGTCAGATGGTGCTGAATATATTCAGTCAGGCCACCCGATTCTGCTTCGCTACTCACAAGAACTCCCGAAATTCAATTGTCTCTGAAGCGAAAACCCGCCAAATTCGCCAGTAACGCCGCGCTCAAACCGCATAGCGCCGGTAGCGGTGGCAGCCGGAAAACCCCGATCACCAGATAAATCCCGCCTATCACCACGAACCATTTCAAAATTGCTCCCGCGATCAAACGCGACAGCGTAAAATTCTCGCCGGCCTGAGTCGCGCCGAACATGCGCACGGCCAGCAGCATATTGCCGATCACCACCAGCGCGCCGCCGCACAATGCAGCTAGTGCGGAAGGCCATCCTTGCAGTAAAAACAGGAGCGCTACAGCCAGACCGATACACGCCTGTATTACCAGTACGCGAGCGGCCAATCGGCGGCCGGCGGCAATGGAATTTCGCACGTGTTGTCTATCCAGATGGGTTGTCGCACCGTGCGCCGCGCTAAAAGCATCGGATTTCGGTCGATCAAGCCGGCAAATTGTAGCAGCCCGACCGAACCCGCCGCAAGCCGACAGCGCGCGCGAATTTGCCCTCAACTTGGATTTGATAGTGGCCCATGTAATGCGTCTAACGGTCGTGGCTCAGGGTGATAATGCAAATTCACATAAAGAGTGCCTCGCCCCGATAAGCTGGTTGGCGTAAGTGTGGCCGTTATTGAATTCGGTGTAGAACACGGTGCTGCCATCGACCCAGCCGTGAGCATCAGTGATCGCATCGGTGTGACTGCCAGAAGCGCCGTGCAACACCACCAGCAGTGGCGCTGCGCGGGCGGAATTATAGTTGGCAGGAATATGCAGGTAATAAAGTTCCGTGGCATATCCAGCAACGGTGATGTTGCGTGCCACATCGCCCGGATAGCGCCACCGCTGCCCAGCGAGGCATCGTGCGGAATGGCATTGGCCGTCTCAAGGCCGTTGATGAAGATTGCGTCCGGTTTGCTGCAAATCCAGGCGGGCAGGGCGATGCTACTGACCGCGCTGGCTTGGGTGGACAGCAATAACAAGACCGACGCGAACAAACAGTGACGGCGTAACTTCATGGGCTGGATGGGGCTTTATTCACAAGTTTGCAAACGTAGCGCACCGATAGCGCATTTGTGTAAGCAAAATGTTGGGTTACGGGGCGCGCTGTTAGTGTTTTTTGCTGCGTTTGTGGCTGGCGCAATCGCCACGAGCGGTGGATGATTCGCGGATCCTCATTTTCAGGCCAAACTCGGTGGCGTGGCCTTGGGTGCGCATTGGGCGCAGTTGAATTCGTTCGAGGCGTTTCCGCCGTTCGCGGTAGCGGTGCTGGTGGCGGAGCAGGTCGGTGCAGCACAAGGCCGAATCGACGCAATCGCGCTGGCATTTATCGGTTTGCGCATGCTCTACGGCGGCTGTTATCTTGCCAACTGGGCGGCATTGCGCAGCCTCGTATGGTTCGCCGGCATGGGATGCGTGGTCTGGCTGTTTGTGCTCGGTTTTTAGCGATCGTCACGAACGTCGTGCCGCACGATTTCGCCAAACCCCGAGCTCAGAAAAGAAAATGGCCGGGCGACTTTCGTCACCCGGCCTAAAAACGCTGCGGAATATCGAAGGGGAGGGAGAGAGACCGCAGCGCCTTCCACGCAAAACTATAAGATTATTACTTCGCGGCTTTCTTCGCGGCGTCGTTAACCTGCTTGGTCACGGTGTTGACCTGCTTGGTGACCGTTTCGTTAGCCGACTCGAACGCGCCTTTGGCGAGCTGGGTCAAGGCTTCGGTGGTCTTCAAGGTCACGCCGAGAACTTCCTGGCTGTTGTTGTACAACTTCTCGGAATGTTCCTTGATCAGGTTCACGCCCTTCGGGAATGCATTCTTGAAGCCTTCGACATCGTTCGACTCGGTGGCGGTCGTGAAGAATTCGGTGGTTGCCTGGACGCGGCCGTCAAGCGCTTTCAGGTTCAGATCGGTGATGCGCTCGAAACCCTCAAGAGCCAGCGTGTGGGCCTTGAACAAGGTGTCGGAAAATTGCTTGCTGGCGGCGATGAACTGCGAGTTGAATTGCTGAAACATGGTCGTATCCTCGGAAGTGGGTGGTGTGCGTATCGTGGGATGGACTATAGATCAACTTTTGTTGCGACGCAACATATATTTCGTAGCCTGGAAGAATATGCCGCCGCCACAGCCCGAGTATGGCTCGGTATCATTAATGATTTGTTGCAAGCCAAAACGTGATGCACCGCACGAAATTTCGGCTTGACGCGCCCTCAAGGACCGTAATAACTGCAGCCGGAGGTGCAGGTTTCGTGGATCACGATCTTGTGCAAGAGCGGCAACTGCGGTGCCAGCCGGGTAAAAATCCACACCGCAAGATTTTCACTGGTCGGATTTTCCAGACCAGCCACCTCATTCAGGCAATGATGATCGATCTGCTCGAAGATTGGCGCAAATGCCCGCTTGATTTCGGCAAAATCCATGACCCAGCCAAAATGCGGATCGACATCACCCCGCACATGCACTTCGATACGAAACGAATGCCCATGCATGCGCGCACACTTGTGACCTGCTGGAACATTCGGCAAGCGGTGTGCGGCTTCGATTTGAAAGATCTTGTAGAGATCCATGGCAGATTTGGATTTGGCGGAGGGCTGTTGCGGGGAGCGACAAGGTTAACCGAAAACCCGGATTGGTATTGCTGTGCGGCTAACCACAATCAGCGCCGTGTTACGGTGGTTGCGCTTGCAGCAAGAGTATCTTTCCGTATTGGAGTGGGGCAAGCCTGTTGCGGAAGATATTCGGCGGTCGCGCCGGGGTTTTGGCGTTTTCCGCATTATCCCTTGCAGACCAATCAGGAGACGACCATGTTTCGTCGCAACAATGCTGTTATCGAAGGCTCCGTCATTGCACGGTATCTGTGCGGTTTGATGTTTTTCACTCAGGCCATCCACGCCGCAACGACCGAAAAATGGGTGACATTGACCCAGCTGACTGAGCCGACGCCGACCGCCAGTTACCGTTTTGGCGAAGCTGTATCGATGTCTGACAACTATCTCGTGGTGGGTGCGCCGGGTACTTCTTCGGGAGCGGGTACGGTTTATGTTTTTACGCGCACCGCGGCAATGCCTGGGCGTTGTCCGACACCCTCCATGCTCCATCATGGCAATTGCAGGCGGGTGCGCATTTCGGCGCTACTCTAGCTGTTTCCGGTAATAACCTGCTCGTTGGCGAACCCGACTACGACGATACGGCAGTAGGTTCGGGCTCGGTATGCTTTTACCGACGCAACGCGGTGACTGGTAAATTTGCGCTGGCGTTCGACGCCGGCTATGCGCAAACGGGCGCACATTTTGGCTATTCGGTCGCGGTCAGCGCGACGCAGGCTCTGGTCGGCGCGCCGGGAGTGGCTGCAGTCGGTAATCCAGCAAACTCCGGCGCCGTGTTCGCGTGGCAATACTCGCAAAACGCATGGAGTTCGATGCCGCTTGCTACTGCCAGTCCGGCGGGTAACGGCGCGGGTTTCGGCAGCAGCGTTGCGCTGTTTGAACCTTCCACGGGCGCTACTCCGACAACCTTCGCCGCCGGTGCGCCGGGTTATGGCGCGTTTGGCGCCAACCATCTTGGCGAAGTGTTCTTGTTTGCGTTTGGCGCTGGTGCGTGGACGCAAAGTCAGCGTTTGCACGAACAGAGCGAAACTCAGGGTGACGGTTTCGGTACGTCGGTGGCGATCAGTGCGGACCGCGTGTTCGGTGGCAGCATCGCGCGGGACAATCCGGGTGGTGCCACGATGTCGGGCTCGGTGACTTCGTTTTACGGTAGTCCAGGCAGCTTCGCCCGCGAGGACGAGTTGTTTTCCACTGGAGGCAGCAGCAATGTCGGGCGTGTCGGAATTTTTGTGTGTGAGGCTTTTTGTTAAGAGGGACTCGTTCCATGAGGTTGCGATAACGCGGACATCTTAACCGATGCTCTTGGCAA
>JAYVTP010000034.1:0-3399 GCA_043788685.1 Pseudolysobacter sp.
GGATGCAAGGTAATCGCCATTCTCAAGCTCCCAGGTGTTGATAGAGTTGTGTCAGCGCATCACGAGCCGCGCTCAAACGCCAGATCCGCTGTTGAATAGTATCACACGAAACCTGACAGCTATTTCCTGCGGCGCGCCGTGGTTGAGCACCAGTCCGAGCAGCTTGAGCCTAGGCGGATTGCTAAGCGGCCAGATCACGGTGACGGCGGACGGCAGCAAATTCGCGGGCGCCAGCTCGGTAGTGGGATATCTGTGCGTGCAAAGCAATGATCCGGTGCATCCGATCACCGCGATACGAATATCCGCCACGAAAAATTGATCGGTAACAATAACCTGGCGTGCTGCATCAATCACGCTGCTCAACCTTTCAGTCAAGCATCTGTGCCTGCAACTGGATCAGGCACATAAGCGGCAGAGTTCTAGCTATCGATTTTGTGGAGAAAGCTGCAAAGTATATTTTGTTGCACCCGGCAAAAATGGCGTTGGTCTGCCCTGCATCCAATCGGCATGACCGGCGCCGAAGAACGGCGACAGCGGGTGATCGCTCTGGCCGCCCGCCAGTTCGAGATAACCTTCTTCCTCATGTCCGGGCGCGACTGCGAGACGTTCCGACGCGCCGAAATCCGCGCCTTGCACTCTCGGCATGAATGCGTCGCCAGGCAAACCTTCGCGCGGCATCGACAGCCATCGGCCGATCAGCGGCAGCGCGCTGGCGAGCGGGTGATGGATGTCGCTTTTGTTGAACTCGCCCCAGCTGCGCGCAGCCATACCACCGGGCTGTTGGTCGAGATAATGTGCGACACGCGTGGCGCATTTCAGCAGCAGATCATCCCAGCTTGCATACCCCGGCGGCAGCAGATGCGGCGCGCGCTGCGCAACGATTGCCTGCACCAAAGTTTCGGACTGGCTGATTTTCGGCAGCTTGAAGTCAGCGAACTTCACGCGCACCGCCGCGGCAAAACCATCGAGCACGGTATCGATCACCTCGCGACGGAAATCGCGTACGAGGCGATAACTCACCGACGCGGTATCGGCATGCTTTGACCAGTTCGCCAGTTGTGTTTTCATCGCCATCAGCGCGCTATCGTTGCCAGTGTTGTCGAGGGTTTTTTCGAGCACACCTTTCCATTGCGACATGAACAGCGCGCGGTCATCGAGCTGAATCTCCAGCATGTCGCTCGCGGCGAATTTTTCCTTGGCCTTGAGATCGTCGCGAATCTGGCTTGAGCGCGCACCGAAATCGTAGCCGCTGTCGCCAATCAGCTTCAGCCATTCGTCATCGACCACGCGCGAGTTTGCGGTCCACAAACGGTGCGAATTCGGATTGGCGATACGCGGATACAGATTCGGATCGAGCCAGCCGTTCCAGCCGGTATTCGGCTGGCTCCAGTCCGACGGCAGCAGCGGATCGTAGTCGCCCATGCGCTTGGGAATGCGTCCGGCGATCGACCATTCCAGATTGCCGGCGCGATCGCCGACAATGATGTTCTGTGGCGGCATGCCACTGCGATTGGCGATGTCGACAATCTCGTCGGCCGAATCGGCCAGTTCCATTTTCATCTGATCGAGAGTGGCGCCGCCGGGTTGCGCCGCGATCCACGCCAGCGCGAGCGGAGTGTCATCCGCATCGCTGCCAAGAATCGGTCCCCAGCGGGTTTCGCGCACATCGAGTTTTTCATCCGCGCCGCCGTGCACCTTGATCACCTCGGGAAAGGTCTTGATGTTGTCCCAGCCATCCGCGGTGCGATAGCGCGTCGGGTCGGCGGGATCGAACGTGATGCGCACCCAGTCGGCCCAATCGCCGTAGCTGTTGGTGAACGACCACGCCACATGCCGATTGCTGCCGACCACGATGCCGGGCGTGCCGGGCAGGCTGACGCCGCTGATATCGACCTCCTCGCCGCGATGGCGCGGGTTCGGATAAATCAGTCGCGCGCGAAACCACAATCCGGGCACGCGCAGGCCGAGGTGCATGTCGTTGGCGATCAGCGCGGCGCCGCTTTGTGTGAGTGCACCGGCCACGCCAAAACTGTTGCTGCCGGGAATCGTATGCGGCTCGGCGGCATCCGCTGGAACACGCAGCAGGGCTGGATCGAGCTTGCGCAAATCCAGCTCGCTAGCCGGAGGCACAGTCGGCGAGCGCAGCGGCAAACCGAGCAGCGGCGCATCCGCCGCGCCACCCGATGTACTCAGAAACTGGTAGACCGATGCCGGCAATGCGGCGTGGATTTTGGCGAACGCAAGTTCGCGCGTATTTCCGCCGTCGTTGAGGTCGAAATACATCGCGCCGATGATCAGTGCGGAATCTTCATCGCGCCACGGCGCGGGCGTCTGGCCCAGCAGCACGTATTCCCACGGTCGTGCACCGAGCTGCGCGAGTCCGGCATTTACGCCATCGCGATAACTTGCGAGCAGCTCGTGTTCGGTCGCATCGGCCTTGGCAACAGCCTCGGCAAAACGCGCGCGCAGACGATGCGGGCGGCGCAGCCGATCGAGTGGCAGCGCCACCGCACCGACCAGTTCGGCGAGTTCGCCGGCAGCACTGCGGCGCATCAGATCCATCTGGAAAAAACGTTCCTGCGCATGTACAAAACCGAGTGCGAACGACAGATCGCGACGATTCTGCGCCCGCACCGTGGCGGTGCCGAGTGCATCGCGTTCGATCTGCACCGGCGCGGACAAACCCGGCAGCGTCAACTCGCCATCGAGACGCGGCAGGCTCTGATGCAAGGTCAGCCACAGCCCGAGCAGCGCCAACAGAATCAACACAACGAGTAGAAGCAGAATACGTTTGAGCAAGCGCATGGCAGGACTACCGAGCAGCGAAGAAAGCGGAATGGTAGCCGAAGCTCCGCCGCTGCGGCTCACGCATGGCTTGAGCGTAGTTTTGGCGCAGCTGTAAAGCATAGGATTAATTGCGGTTAGTCTGAGACTATACGGTGTGTTCCATGCGTTTTCTGGAGACAACGGCTCGCGCTCGCTGATCTGAGCCAGTCACCGATGATTTTGCAGTTATGCGAAGTCGTGCGAAATTTTCGGCCATGCCGATACAAATCTGGAGGAACGCCATCGGTATCATCAACATGGATACCGCGGCTGCGGGACCCGCAGCGCAGCTGATCCAGACCTACAGTTTGCTAAAAGTGGATGGTATCAATCTCTCTGAATTCATCGTGGCCAATGACACCACGCCGACTACCGTCAGTTTCGATCCGAATGCGATCAAGACGATCCAGGGCGACGTGCTTGCCGACTTCAGTTTCCGTGGCCCAATGACCGGTAATTACGCCGATCTGACCAAGCCTGACGACACCGGTCCGGGTGTGGTGATTTATGCGGCATGGAATCCGATCGATGGCGGCACGAGTTACAAACTCGAAAGCGGTACGTCGATGTCCG